>CAIPJU010000766.1 GCA_903865465.1 uncultured Bacteroidota bacterium | reverse complement strand
CAATCACCTTCCGGTTTGATTGCTCCATAGTAGCCATCTGTGTATGTAAAAGACTTCTCTGCTGATATAGGTTCCCTAAATCAAAAGAGATCCGCTTAATTAATACCGGATACTCATCGTTTCGCTTACCATAAATGATAGCGGGATTGAATTCCTCTTCATCCCGGCTTAATCCTGAAATCAACTCTTCCCTTTTTAATACTTCACAGCGGTGATTTTCGGCTTTCTCTTTTTTGGTTGACCGGTCAACCTGCTGGATATGATTACCATCACTATAGCTACTAATATAATTTCTCCAATTGGAGAAATTTGCAACTTTGGCCGCCTTACATAGCTCATAGGTGAGTTTATCTTTCATGCGGTTCTCTTTTCCGATAAACTGATGCTGAAATCCTTTCCTTGCGGAAAATTCCAGTATAAGGCTAATCCCATCCAGATAATTCATTCCCGATCTGATCCAATTGATCAGTTTTACTGTACGTTCTTCCACTGTTCGCTCATTGAATTAACTAATTTATACTCCAGCTTTTTTCTCAAATAATCACTCTCCCCACTTTTAAACAAATGGATAAGATTGACGTTTTTGTAATACTTCTCAAATAGTTTGACTCCTTTTAAGTAGTTCTTTCCGCTCTCCATCCACCTGATAATCTCAACATTTCGATCTTCAAATTCATTGATTTCCCATTCAGAGCTATTGGGAAACCGTTTGTAAAGCCAAATTTTAAGTGACTCATTTAACCCTTGGTCATTAAAGGCCAAAAACTGAGAATCACTTAACCGGGCTTCGAGTTGTGGACCACTTAAACCGGTAAAAACAGTCTTCTTTTCATTTCGTAAGAGTTGATTGTTCGTTGCACAAACTGAATTCCCATAAAGCGATTTCATGGTAAATCCACCTCCTTCCTGGTAATTGAACTTCTTCATTGCCTCTCTGAATTTGGATTTATTGAGCATGATCGGCGTATGACAATCATAATGATTGGCAGGCAAATCGTTGAAATCCAATATTTCCCTGGTTCGTTTAAGTCGCTTTCTCCAGTAATTATCTCCCCAATAAGAATCAGGGTAAAGATTCATATCACCTTTATGAAAATTCGGAATATCCTTTAGATCAGTGGATCGTAACAAAATATGGTCATCGTTGATAAACAGGAAATCTTCCGATAACCGCTTATCCTCACAGGCATACAATACCTTATGGATGATGTTCCCATCAGCATTGACCGAAGGATTATAAGTATCCTTCACCAGGAGGTTAATGATCGAACTGGCCAGAAAATCAGGCAAAATTCCCACAATGAAAATCTGGCCAACATTAACTCCATACTTCTCCAATGCCCTGAGACTAAACCTGAGTTCATTGTTTTTCCATCCTGATCCGCTCCCGATCGGATAGACAACGTCAATAAGTTTATTCATTGAATCCATTTTATTCCTGCAAATTGAATGTCTTTATTTGCGTAATTAATACGATACCAGGCAAATTCACTTAAATTCAAACCCTCACAGATCATGTCAACGGTTACATTTTTATAATAGTCATGAGTAGCTGGAGAATCTTTCGGATGGCACTGGGCAGTACCATGTTCCTCTCTTCTTAAACCAGCAGCAGTAATAATCAATAAGCCATCTCCTTTAAGT
>CAIPJU010000765.1 GCA_903865465.1 uncultured Bacteroidota bacterium | reverse complement strand
CCCAGGCTGTTTACAACCATAAATTTAGTAAGCTTAAAGTCGCCTGACTTGATTTCGATATTATCACTTACATACTCCGTTCCGAAAAGATAGAAGGGGATTGCCTTGTCGGTGAAAACAGCATTACTATTGTTGTCGGTGATTGTCACCAGTATCTGAAGCGAATTGTTCGAACTGTCGGAGGCCTGCAGCGACTTTGCAGTTACATTTGAAGGGAGTGCAATCGAAAATGATGCCGTACCTTTTTTTGTACTTTCGCTATTGATCTTTTCACAGGAATATAATCCTGCCGCTGATAACAATACAATTAATAGCAGAGATAATTTTACTGATTTTCTCATGACGGGTATTGTTTTAGTGCTATAAAAATAAGAAAATAAACAATTCAAGTCAAGAGAGCGGCTTTAAGAAGGTTGCACGGAGGAAATCCGGAGGTTACACAGAGATCACTGAAAGTATGCTGTATTCTCCACACTCCACACTCAACGCTCAACGCTCCACGCTCTACGCTCTACGCTACTTGTTCATCTTCCCCCAGGTATCTTTCAGCGACACGGTACGGTTGAAAACAATTTTCCCCGGAACAGAATCATAATCGACACAGAAATATCCAAGTCTCTGGAACTGGAACTTATCGAGTGGTTTTGCCTGGGCAAGAGCTGGTTCGACCTTGCAACCGGTAAGAACTTTAAGCGACCCGGGATTCAGGAAGCTGCGGTAGTCATCCTCTTTCTGACCCGACGGATCTTCGTGATCAAACAGCCTGTCGTAGAGCCTTACTTCGGCATCGACCGCATGTAGTGCCGATACCCAGTGAAGTGTTCCCTTTACCTTCTTGTTGGAGGCTTCTCCGCCACTCTTTGTATCGGGATCGTAACTACAATAAACCTCTTCGATATCACCTGTGGTTTCATTTTTCTTAAAGCCCTCGCATTTAATTATATAAGCGCCTTTCAGCCTTACTTCCATGCCAGGTGCAAGACGGAAATACTTATTTGCAGGCTTCTCCATGAAATCATCATGCTCAATCAGTACTTCACGGCTGAAAGGAACATTACGGCTTCCCTGTGACTCATCCTCGGGATTATTGATGAGCGTCACCTCTTCAACCTTACCTTCGGGATAGTTGGTAATAATAACTTTCAGAGGATTCAGAACGCCGAAAACTCTCGGAGCCCTTATATTCAGATCGTCACGTATAGCATGTTCCAGAAGCAAAACATCATTTATTGCTTCTACTTTTGTATAGCCGATGAGGTCTACAAACCTTCTTATCGATTCGGGTGTATAACCTCTTCTCCTGAGTCCGCAGATAGTTGGCATCCTCGGATCGTCCCAGCCCCTGACTTTCCCCTCCTGAACAAGTTCGAGAAGTTTTCGCTTACTCATCATGGTGTAGGTCAGGTTGAGCCGGTTGAATTCTATCTGTCTCGGACGGTAATCATCTGACTTGAGCTGATCGATAAACCAGTCGTAGAGCGGACGGTGTACTTCGAACTCCAGGGTGCATAAAGAATGGGTGATTCCTTCAAAATAGTCGCTCTGGCCATGGGCGAAATCGTACATTGGGTAGACATTCCAGGCACTGCCGGTACGGTGATGGGCCGACTTAATAATCCTGTAAATAATCGGATCGCGCATATGCATGTTGGGGGAGGTCATATCGACTTTGGCCCTGAGAACACGGCTTCCTTCATCAAATTCGCCCTTGTTCATCCTTTCAAACAGGTCGAGGTTCTCCTCGATGGTCCTGTTCCGGTAAGGACTCTCGGTACCTGGAGCCGTGGGAGTACCCTTCTGGGCCGAGATTATGTCGGCAGGCTGGTCGTCGATATAAGCCAGACCTCTGCCAATAAGCTCTTTGGCAAATTCGTATAGTTTTCCAAAATAGTCGGAGGCATAAAATTCCCTCTCTTCCCAGTCGAAGCCCAGCCATTGAATGTCTTCCTTGATAGAATCGATATATTCAACATCTTCCTTAACGGGGTTGGTATCGTCGAAACGAAGATTACATTTTCCGCCGTATTTCTTAGCCATCCCGAAATCGAGACATATTGCCTTGGCGTGGCCTATGTGAAGGTAACCATTGGGTTCAGGAGGAAAACGGGTATGTATTCTCCCCTGGTTTTTCCCTTCCTTCAGGTCGTCAATAATGAACTGTTCTATAAAACTGACTGAGGGTTTTAGTTCCTCTCTCTTTTCTTCGGTCATCCTGTTTAATTTTGAACTGCAAAAATAGAATGAATTTGGGAGAGGAGTAAATTTTGGGAAGATATTTTATAAATAGGTTCTCATAAAGTAGCT
>CAIPJU010000764.1 GCA_903865465.1 uncultured Bacteroidota bacterium | reverse complement strand
TAGCCCAACCTTATGAAAATGACAAGAATGTAAGTGATTTTGTTAAATTACTCGATCCTGTAAAGAAAGTATATGAAGGAATCGGTACCAGCCTTACAGAACAAAATATCAAAGACATTACTTCGGCTATAACACCGATCAGAAGCAAAATCACTGAATAATTTCTGAATAAATGCCTGACCGCAAAGCATTTTTCTTTGCGGTCTTTTTTTTTGCCTGAGAATATATGAGGGAATCCGTTCTTCTTGCATTAATTCATATTTTTGCTATAGTTTCAACAATTAACCCTTCGGGTATTTCATCCCGGGGTAAAAAGATACTTAGGAGTTATCTCAGGAGGTATCTTAACAGGGAACTGGAAGAGGAATATTATTCACTCTTCGAAAACAATCTTGAGTTTTATTCAAATGAACTGAAAAGCGTCGACAGGGCAGAACTGTCTGACGAAGATTCCCTGATATCTTTTCAGATAACCAATATCTGCAGGCAGATAAAGAAGGGGCTTTTCCTCGAAGAGAGAATGATTGTGTTTCTGCAGCTCATTGAGTTTGCCTTCGAAGATGGAATGATTTCCGAACAGGAGAAGACAATAATCAATATTGTATCAAGGACATTCAATATCTCGAAGAAGGAGTACGACAATGCAACTGCCTTCATGATAGGTCGTTCATATGATAATGTCTCACCCGATTGTATCCTGATAATTGAGAGTGATGACCCCAAATTTTATGGGGATGATATTTATAAAAACTACGATCAGTGGAGGCATATCAGGATTAAGGGTTTCAAGGGCCATTTGGTTGTAATGCATATTGAGAGTACAGGGACAATACTATTTACTTACGACGGACCCCAGGTACTATATTTTAAGGGGCGTGATATTATTGCATGCCGGCCTTACATTCTCGACAGGGGGGTAAACATAAAGGGGCAGGGCATCGACCCCATCTATTATTCCAAGATCTATAAGAAGTTTGTATCAAGGAAGTTCCCGGAGAAAATTGTTTTTGAAGGTCACGATGTTGAGTTCATGTTCAAGAATTCCGATAACGGACTTCAGAAAATGAATTTCAGGGTTGAGTCGGGTAACCTGATAGGAATTATGGGCGGCAGCGGTGTTGGCAAAACCACACTTCTGAACCTTCTTCATGGCAAGATAAAACCAAGTGCGGGAAACCTTTATATTAACGGTTACGATATCAATTCAGATTCTGAGGCTCTTTCTGGGCTCATAGGCTATGTTCCTCAGGATGACATGCTTATTGAAGAACTTACTGTATTTCAGAACCTTTACTTCAATGCCCGGCTCTGTTTTGGCGATTACAATGATGCTCAGCTTATTGAAACTGTCGACAAAGTCCTGCGCGATCTTGACCTCTACGAGATTAAGGACCTCCAGGTCGGCGACCTGATGAATAAGAAGGTAAGCGGCGGGCAAAGGAAAAGGCTGAATATTGGTCTCGAGCTGATGCGCGAACCGGTTGTTCTCTTCATTGACGAACCAACCTCTGGCCTCTCGTCGTTCGATTCCGAGAAGGTCATGAGCCTGATGCGAAACCAGGCACTCAGCGGTAAACTGGTCTTTGCCATTATCCATCAGCCATCCTCGGATATTATTAAAATGTTCGACAAACTCTGGATACTCGACAAGGGCGGCTATATGATTTACGACGGCGACCCTGTTGAAGCCCTGGTTTATTTCAAGACCGAAACATCGCAGGCCAATGCCGCCGAAAGTGAATGTCCCAACTGCGGGAATGTAGAAACTGATATAATTCTTCATATTGTTGAAGTTAAGGTAATTGACAATTCAGGATTTCCGGGGAAGGAGAGGCAGGTGAGCCCTAAGGAGTGGTACGAGAAGTACAGAAAGAAAATGATGCCGCTTATCTCGGGAGAGCCGGAAAAAAGTGAAATTCCTCCGAGTAACTTCAGGGTTCCGGAAAAAAAGGAGCAGGTTAAAACCTTTATTAAGAGGAACCTAACCAGAAAATTTGCCGATCATCAGTATATGAACATCAACCTGCTTGAAGCACCTCTTCTTGCTGTCATTCTTGGTTATATTTCAAAATACAGTTCTAACGGAGTCTATAGTTTCGCCGAAAATAAAAACTACCCTGTTTTTATGTTCATGGCAATAATTGTTGCGCTCTTCATGGGGCTTACTGTAAGCGCAGAGGAGATTTTCAGGGACCGAAAGATCCTCGAGAGGGAAAAGTTCCTGAACCTGAGCCGTCTTAGTTACCTGATTTCAAAGATAAATTTTCTCTTCTCCCTCTCTGCCATCCAGACCTTGTCATTTATTCTGGTCGCAAATCTCATACTCGGAGTTCGGGGTATGGTGATACAGAACTGGGTCATTTTGTTCTCAACGGCCTGTTTTGGAAATATGCTCGGTTTGAATATTTCAGCCGGAATGAGAACTGCAGTCAGTATATATATTCTGATACCACTGATTCTGGTTCCCCAGCTTTTGCTAGGGGGTGCCATGATTCGGTTTGATGATCTTCATAAGTCGATGAGCCATAAGGTCTATGTGCCTGTGGTGGGTGACATTATGGTTACCCGTTGGGCTTATGAGGCTATGTGTGTTGAGCAGTTCAAGAGCAATAAATACGAAAAGCCTTTCTTCGATCTCGAAATGGGCAAAAGCCAGAATGACTGGAACTCACTATTCCTGATTCCTGCACTAAAAACTACTGTTAATGAGTGTGTTGCAGCGAAGAAGGATCAGGCTTACAAACAATCGGCTGAGGAGGGACTCAGGAAGCTGAATTATCATTTTAAAGATCTCTCTTCTGTTTCAGGAATTAAACCCGGGAAATGGATGAACAGGATGAATTACAATGATTTCCATGACTCGGTGGCAACAGGGGCAAGGCTCTATATCGACAGCCTGAAAGTTTATTTCAGGTTAAAAAGCCGAAGTTATCAGGATCAGCGCGATTCATTAATCCGGCAGATTTCTTCCAGAATAGGTCAGGATGAATTCATTAAGCTAAAGGATGAGTACTATAACAATAATCTTGCTAACTATGTGCTCAATAGTCTTAATGCAACCAAGATATATGATAATGGAAACAGGTTTATACAGAAAGCCGACCCTGTTTTCATGAAGCCCGGATCTAAAATCGGCAGAGCTCATTTCTTTGCGCCTTATAAACAGGTGGCAAGTTTAAAAATAAACACGCTTCTCTTTAATCTGTTTTTCATTTGGATGATGAACGCTTTCCTGTTTGTAGCATTGTATTATAACCTGCTAAAGCGTCTTATCAGATTTCTTGAAACGCTTAAATTACCCATAGTACGAAAATACGGAAGGGAGCTTTTGCAGTTTTAGATGGCATAGGTTTTAGGGGTCACCTGTAAAAACCTGCTAATTGATATTGCATTCTTTTAAAGCAGGTTAATAAGATACGAAATTATGGAAAAGGTACAGCCAAAAAAGGGACTGGGGCAGCATTTCCTGAAGGATAAAGACATTGCAGAGAAAATCTCCGCTACACTTTCAGGCCAGGGTTACTCTTCAGTTCTGGAGATAGGACCAGGAATGGGAATTCTTACAGGCTTTCTCCTTGACAGGGACTTTCCCGATTTCAAGGTAATAGAAATCGATAAGGAATCGGTTCATTATATGAAGAGTCATTTCCCAAATCTCGACAAGATTATTGAAGGTGATTTTTTAAAGCTCGATCTTGATTCCTGTTTTGAGGGTCGTATGGCAATTACGGGCAATTTCCCTTACAATATCTCGACCCAAATCTTCTTCAGGGTTCTTCAACACCGTGATAAGGTAGTTGAAGTGACCGGGATGCTTCAAAAGGAGGTGGCTGAAAGGATTTGTGCACCTCCCGGTTCAAAAACCTACGGAATTCTAAGTGTGCTTCTTCAGGCCTACTATACCACCGAATATCTTTTTACCGTGGGTGGAGAGGTCTTTGTACCTCCCCCTAAAGTCAAATCGGGGGTCATCAGGCTCATCAGGAATGATGTAGACCATCTTGAGTGTAATGAGAAACTCTTTACCAGTGTCGTAAAGTCATGTTTCAATCAGCGGAGGAAGACTTTGCGAAATTCAGTCAGGGCAGCCTTTGAGCTTACAAGTGACAGCTATCCCGATTTTGGTCTGCGTCCGGAACAACTCTCAGTTGAAAAGTTTGTGAGACTCACCAACTGGATAGAGCAAAACATGGTTCGATCAAAATGAGAATCCTATAGCTTCAACAGGATTCATTTTAGCAGCAGCATATGCCGGGGCATAACCTGCCACGATACCTATAATACAGGATATGGCTAATGCAAGTACCATATTGGCCATCGTAAGATACATATTCAGATCGTAAAGGTAATTTATCACAAGAGAGGTCAGGAATACAAGAAAGACTCCAAGCAGCCCGCCGAAAAGTGATAGAAGAACTGACTCTACGAGGAATTGCTGCAGTATGAAAAATCTTTTTGCTCCAAGTGCTTTCTGAATGCCGATTATGTTTGTACGTTCTCTCACCGAGACGAACATTATGTTTGCAATTCCAAAACCTCCGACAAGTATTGCAAATCCTCCGATTACCCATCCGCCTATGTTAATGCCTGCAAAAACGCTGTCGAAGCTTTTTGCGATGACACTTGCCCTGTTTATGGAGAAGTTATTGATTTCGCTTGGCTGAAGCCGCCTTGAAGCCCTTAGAATCATTACCGTTTCATCTGATAACTCCTGAACTGAAACTCCCTCCTTTGCCTTAATCATTATGTTGGCATTGAGAAAGTTATTCTTGAGATTGATAAAAGTCTTGGCAAAATTCAGAGGGACAACTGTGTTTTCGTCCATTCCGGAATCGCTTATGCCTCCCTTTCCCTCTTTCTTAAATACTCCGATAACAGTTGTCTTTTTTCCGTCGACCGTAATTTGTTTACCGAGGGGATCGGCCTTTTCAAATAATTTGTCGGCCATGGTATAACCCAGGATTGCCACATTCTTTCCGGCTGAGGCCTCTTCGGGTGAAAAGTAACGTCCCTTTTCAATTTCGAATGATCTGATATTAACAAAATCGTAAGTCGGCGCCCAGATGTTAGCCTCGTTAGCCACGTTTTTCCTGTACTTGATCTGCTTGGAATCAGTGATATAGAAACATGATGCTGCACCCTTCGCCGATTTTGTCTGAATAGCCTGGAAATCCTTATTCGATACAGCAGGCCATTTGATAATATCCCACCAGTTCAGGTTGGTTTCGAAGCCCCAGGGCCATTTATCAATATATAATACGTTGTTTCCAAGAGTTGAAATACTGTCGCGTATCGATTTTTCCATCCAGTCGAGAACTGTAAAGACTGATATAATTGAGAAAATTCCGATAGTAATTCCAAAGAGAGAAAGGAATGTTCTTAACTTATTTACTATAACAGAGTTATAGGCAAAAATAAAACCTTCTTTAAGTAGTTTAAGGAACATTTTCCTGTATTTATGGTTCAAATTTAAAAGATCAAATATACTAAAATCATTAAAAGGCGGGTCAATTTAAACTCCTGAAATTATTTCCACCTCAACTATTTATTATACTGGCCTGGTTGTAACTTTAGTCATGGAGGCTGAGAATCATTAATATAATCTATTGAGGTTAATAAAAAAATATCTATTTTTAGACGCTCTGAAAATCGATTATCCCGGGAGCCTAATTATCATAAAATGAGTGACAAAAAAATAAAAAGTGCATTGATTTCAGTCTTCTGCAAGGAGGGATTGGACGGAATTGTCACAAAACTTCATAGACAGGGTGTAAGATTATTTTCAACGGGAGGAACATTTACTTTTATCAATGATCTTGGTATTCCCGCTGAAAAGGTTGAAGACCTTACCTCATATCCTTCGATTCTGGGAGGAAGGGTAAAGACTCTTCACCCTTCAGTTTTTGGCGGAATACTTGCAAGAAGGGAAAACATCAGTGACCTCAAACAGCTTGTGGAATACAATATTCCTGAAATTGATCTGGTTATTGTTGACCTTTACCCCTTTGAAGATACCGTTCGTACCTCAACGGATGAAGATGAGATTATTGAAAAGATCGATATTGGCGGTATCTCGCTTATCAGGGCAGCTGCCAAGAATTTCAATGATGTTATTATAATTCCCGGGAGGGAATATTATCCTGAGCTACTCTCATTGCTTAATGAAAAGGATGGGATTACCTCTCTTGCTGACAGGAAACTATTTGCTGCAAGGGCATTTCAGACATCTTCGAAGTACGATACTGCTATATTCAATTATTTCAACGGTGATCACTCAATTCCTGTTTTCAGGGAGGGTATCGATTCGTCCTATTCTCTTCGTTATGGCGAGAATCCACATCAGAAGGGTATTTTCTTTGGTGACACTGAGAAACTCTTTGACAAGCTTCATGGAAAGGAGATATCATACAATAACCTTCTCGATATTGATGCGGCAGTTAACCTTATTGATGAGTTTAAGGTGATTACCTATGTTATCATAAAGCACAACAATGCATGCGGAGCTGCTTCAGGGAAAAATGGGGTTGAAGCATGGAAAGCTGCACTTTCGTGTGATCCGGTATCGGCCTTTGGCGGTGTGATTGCTGCTAATATTCCTGTTGATGATGAGACTGCAGCCGAAATTGACAAAATATTTTTTGAGATCATCATAGCTCCGGCTTATTCTGAAAAAGCACTTGATATTCTTAAGCAGAAGAAAAACAGAATAATACTAAAAAGGAAAGAATTTCTGTCTGGCCCATATATGTTCCGATCGCTGCTTAATGGGGTTTTATGGCAGCAAAAGGATAGCAGCAGGGAAGAGGCTTCTGATATGAATCCGGTTACTGTCAGGGTTCCCGGGAGCAGTGAACTGGAGGACCTTGTTTTCGCAAATATAATTGTAAAACACAGTAAGTCAAATGCTATTGTGCTTGCAAGGAACCATCAGCTCTGTGCAAGCGGAATAGGTCAGACTTCAAGAGTTGATGCCCTGAAACAGGCCATTGAAAAAGCGAATACCTTTGGCTTCGACCTTAATGGGGCAGTAATGGCTTCGGATGCCTTTTTCCCCTTTGCCGACTGTGTTGAGATAGCCCATAAGGCAGGAATCACTGCAGTAGTCCAGCCCGGTGGCTCTGTAAGGGACAAAGATTCCATCGACTATTGCTCAGCCAACGGACTTGCAATGGTATTGACCGGGAAAAGACATTTTAAACATTGATATTTAATTAATTATTATTTATAATGGGATTATTTTCATTTTTAACACAGGAAATTGCAATCGATCTTGGAACAGCTAATACTATCATTATTCATGATGACAAGGTTGTCGTTGACGAGCCTTCCATTGTGGCTATCGATAAAAATACCGGAAAGCTTATTGCAATAGGGGAAACAGCAAGGCAGATGCATGGAAAAACTCATGAAAATATTAAGACCATCAGGCCTTTGCGTGACGGAGTGATAGCTGATTTCAATGCCGCCGAGCTAATGATAAGGGGCATGATAAAGATGATAAATAAAGGGCCCAGGCTCTTTTCACCATCGCTCAAGATGGTGGTCTGCATCCCCTCGGGAAGTACAGAGGTTGAGATCCGTGCAGTCCGCGACTCGTCAGAGCATGCAGGTGGCAGGGATGTTTACATGATTTATGAACCTATGGCAGCTGCAATCGGGATAGGACTTGATGTTGAAGCGCCCCAGGGCTGCATGGTTGTTGATATCGGGGGCGGAACCACTGAAATAGCAGTTATTGCCCTCGGCGGCATTGTCTGTAATAAGTCAATACGAATTGCCGGTGATGGATTTACTGCTGATATTCAGGCATATATGAGGCATCAGCATAACATTAAAATTGGAGAAAGGACGGCAGAGGATATTAAAATTGCCGTCGGTGCCGCTCTTCCCGATATTGAGAACCCTCCTGCCGATTTTGTAGTAAGAGGTCCCAATATCATGACTGCCCTTCCTATCGAGATCCCAATTTCCTACCAGGAAATAGCATACTGTCTCGACAAGTCACTTTCAAAAGTTGAAGCTGCACTACTGAGCGTTCTCGAACAGACTCCGCCCGAACTCTATGCCGACATCGTTAATAATGGTATATATCTTGCAGGTGGAGGCGCTTTATTGAGAGGGCTTGATAAGAGGCTCGGTGATAAAATCAACATTAACTTTAAAGTTGTTGATGATCCGCTTCATGCAGTTGCAAGGGGAACAGGGGTTGCACTTAAAAATGTTGAGAAGTTTCCATTTCTCATTAGATAATCGTGTGGGTGAATGAGGAACCTGCTGAATTTTCTGGCCAGATATAATAACCTGATAATCTTTCTGTTTCTTGAGGGCATTGCAATTTATATGCTTACAACAGGGAACAATTATCAGAATGCCAGAATTGGTAACAATTTCAGGAGTATAACCAGGGGTTTTGAGGGCAGGATCAGTAAAGGCAGGGCATATTTAAGCCTTATGCAGGTTAATGAAAGGCTGGCTGCTGAGAATGTCTCTCTGAAAAGCCGGCTCGAAAAATTTACCAAAGCCGATAACTCCCCTTTTTTTTCAGTCACCGATACTCTCTTTAGTCAGAAATTCACCTATACTTCCGCTGAAGTAATTAATAACTCTGTAACAAGGCAGAAGAACTTTTTTACAATCAATAAAGGGTATCGACAGGGAATAAAAGCTGAT
Source organism: uncultured Bacteroidota bacterium (assembly GCA_903865465.1). Classification (GTDB taxonomy): domain Bacteria; phylum Bacteroidota; class Bacteroidia; order Bacteroidales; family VadinHA17; genus LD21. Next base: position 2,007 of record CAIPJU010000764.1, on the reverse strand, counting down.
ATGGCAGTTATCTCTGATAATGGAGCTGCTGGTGTAATTGTCGCTTGTTCTGATAACTACTCCATTGCCATGTCGCTTCTGAACCTCGATTTCAAATTAAGTTCAAGGCTGAAATCAAACGGGAATTTCGGATCATTAAGTTGGGATGGCAGGGATTACCGCTATGCCGTCCTGAATGAAATACCACAGCATGTGGTTGTCAGCGTAGGAGACACAATTGAAGCTACGGGCTATTCCGCAATATTTCCTGAAGGAACCATGGTTGGGACCGTCTCTGACTTTGAAAAGGTCGGCGGTGATTTTTACAAAATTAAGATAGCATTATCTGCTGATTTCAGAAAGATGCATTTTGTTGAGGTTATTGGAAACCTTAAGAAGACAGAGGAACTTGAACTGGAAAAATTATTTAAATGATTAACAGGGTTCTCAGGCTCAGCCTGCTCTTTGTTGTGCTAATCCTTCTGCAGGTTCTGGTTATGAATAATATCCAGTTCAACGGTTATATAAATCCTTATATATATCTGTTGTTCATTCTTCTTCTTCCCTTTGAGATCCCTTCATGGCTTCTACTTATAATTTCATTCCTGACCGGACTTATAATTGATCTTTTCTCGGTATCACCCGGTATGCACGCCTCTGCAACACTGGTAGCTGGTTTTATCCGCCCCCACATTTTAAGGATTCTATCTCCCAGAGACGGTTACGAAAAGGGTTCGGAACCTTCACTTCATACCTATGGTGTCAGATGGTTTGTCACTTATGCGGCCTTTATTATTCTGATTCACCATTTTGTACTTTTTTATCTTGAAGTATTCCGGCTTTCTGATTTTTTCAGAACATTCCTAAGGGTTATACTTAGTTCGATATTTTCACTGGTATTTATTCTACTGATAGATTACTACAGAAAACGCAAATAGATAAGAGGAAAATGAAAGACGCATTCATCAACCGTAAGTACGTCGTAATGGCGCTTATCCTGCTTGCTGCTCTGGGCTTGATTGTAAGACTATTTATAATTCAGGTAGTTAAGAATACATACCGGCTCTCGGCCGATAATAATGTTCTGAGGTATGTTGCACAGTATCCGGCACGCGGTCTGATATATGACAGGAATGGCAAACAGATAGTCTATAATCAGGCAGCTTATGATATAATGGTGGTCCCTGCCCAGACAGGAAAGATTGTTGATACTGCCAGTTTCTGCGATCTGCTTGGTATTTCACGCGAGCTTTACCTGAAACAGATGAAGGCAGCAATTAATTTTTCAAAACGTGCCCCTTCACTCTTCCTTAAACAGGTATCCAGTGAAACATATGCGAGGTTTCAGGAAAAGATGTTTTTATATCCCGGTTTTTATGTACAGCCAAGGACTCTGAGAAAGTATTCCAGGCCGATAGCTGCTCACCTTCTGGGATACGTAAGTGAGGTGGATGAAAGCATAATAAGGAAAGAGGCATACTATAAGCCCGGGGACTATATTGGAAAAAGCGGTATAGAGGAAGCTTATGAGAAGACGCTTCGGGGGAAGCGTGGAGTTAAAATATATATGGTTGATGTTTACAGTCGTGTAAAGGGGTCCTATGCTAACGGGAAAATGGATACAGCCGCAGTACAGGGAGCTGACGTAACTACCGGCATCGACATTGATCTGCAGGAATATGGTGAGAGACTCATGATTAATAAAAGGGGAAGCATTGTAGCTATTGAGCCTTCAACAGGTGAGGTGCTTGCACTTGTTTCTGCACCGAAATATGATCCTGGCTTACTGGTCGGAAGGATAAGGTCAGAGAATTTTGCGAAACTTCAGGCAGATACCCTTATTCGTCCGCTATTCAACAGGGCGCTGATGGCATCTTACCCTCCGGGTTCGACTTTTAAACCAATAAATGGGCTTATCGGACTGCAGGAAGGGGTAATTAATGAGGAGACAAGGTTTTCATGTAACAGGGGGTATTTATTTGTGGGATGCCATTTGCACGAATCACCTCTTAATCTCGAAGGAGCCAT
>CAIPJU010000763.1 GCA_903865465.1 uncultured Bacteroidota bacterium | reverse complement strand
GTTCTGGTGCTTCAAAAAATAATCTGACACCTAATGAGCCAATAAATAATTCTACAATCCACAGGTAAAAGTAGTACTATAAATTCAAGCTAACCAGTGGTCCTAATTTCAGGGAATATTATAGTATGTCAGCCAGAAAAAATAGTGTGGTTATGTGGCGGCAACTTCTCGATCTGTAATTAATTAATTCCGGCAGCTCCGCAGCCAAAACAATTGAATGTGTTTGTCTCCGGGTAGATCTTCAGGCTGGGATCTTCGTCATTGTGGAAGGGGCACTTGAGGAAGTGATGGCGGTCGGGTTTCAGGTTGTAGTGGGCTAAAACTGTCTCTATTCTCAGTTTCTGTTTTATCTCCCGGATCTCCATTGAAAAATATTTTTATTTTTTGTATTTGTAACTATCAGATACAAAACTATCCTATTTTTTCAAAACAAACAAAATTATAAGATTTTATTTTATCTGATAATTGCGTATTTTTGCTGTATACATTAATTATTGCACATTTTAGTATCCGATAAGATATGAACACAGGCAAAATAATAGCTGATTTAAGAGAGAAGAAAGAATGGTCTCAGACCGATCTTGCTGACCAAAGTACTGTCTCCAGGGTGATGATAGGTAAATACGAACGTGGTGAAGCTGTGCCTTCTATTGAAGCAGCTAAAAAGATAGCAGATGCACTGGGGGTTTCGCTTGATTACCTGGTGGGTGAAGGTGTAAATAGCAAATTTGATAAACGGACGCTTAAACGACTTCAGGATCTGGAACTACTGGAAGAAGATAAGAAGAAGACTCTTCTGGATCTTATTGATACTTATATCAGAGACAGCAAAGCGAGACAGGCGTATACAGTATAAAAGCAAAACCCGGTTCAATGCCGGGTTTTGTCTTTCTGCAATATAGCAATAAATTCTTCCATTTTTGCCTTAGATTATTCAATTTTCCACTGATTTACAATAGTGTAGCATTACTTATTGGCAGGGTACATTTTAATAGGTCCGTTTTGATAATCTGTATGATCCACAATAGGTTTCGTGATTTGATCTTTGGATTTAACATAAATTATAGGGATTGATCCAATTGGTTTTCCAAGGTCAGGAAAAAAATTATACATTGTGACCTCTTTTAATTCCAAAGAGTCCTCCGTAAGTTTGACTATTTTTAAAACAGATTCAAAACCACATCTTTTAATAAACAAAGTATCACCCCTTAACCAAAACTTTTCCTTGGTACAAATTACATCATCTGAGCCCCGCAAAATAGACCTTTCCATATCAGAATTTGTATGATATTCTACCAAAATGCTGTCTTTTGAAAATGCTAAGCCGCCTTCCTTGTAATTCTCGAAATATGGCTTTTTCCATATGTCACTCCAATATTTAATACTATCATTCGTCAATAAACGAATATTCTTTTGTTTACACCCATTGTATAATGTAATATCTGATGAAAAGTTTCCTACTAATAAAAATATAAGAATAATTCTTGTTATCATATCAGTTATTATTTTCTCCCATTAGCATTAACTTCCGGAAGTAAGTTCATTGGAATTATCGCTTTTGATTGATTATCATACACTAGGATACTTGAATTTCCTAATGGAGTTGAATTAAGGTTATTTATAATCCCATTTGCTTGAGGCAACGTAATTGATTGATTAGCCAGTCCTTTATTTAAATTTTGAGCCGCATATGAACCTACTGCTTGTCTATAAGATAAGGTTGTAGCCTTAGGATCATTACCATCCTTACTGAAAGACGGGTCATTTACCTGTTTAGTAATAGCTCTAATCTCACCCATTGGGGAAGCAGCTGTTGGATCACCTATATGAGCTTTCTCATGAGTAAATGAGCTGATCATATTTCCTGTATAATTAGCTTCTTTATTTACTTTACCATTATTGTCAACAATAATGTTAGCTCTCCCTGTTTCAGGACTAACTGAAGCCAAAGGGCCAGTTCCACTGTAATCTTTTACCGATACAGATCCCTCGATGCCAGCTTCATTAGCATAATGTGTTGCTACATTTGATAGCATTTCCCTGTTCTGCGTATTTGAAGAAGAATAATTGTAATCACTTAAACTACTATTCTTTCCATTATCATTAATAATAATATTATTCCCTTCTGGCGTACTGTATTGATATTCCCCTTTTCTATTAAATATATCATCGGGGACCATTCCATCTGGGTCAATAAACCTTATTGGGTTGTTGAACCCGTATGAGTAAGGAGAAACTCTTCTCATCTTTTCAGCCATCGGGTCAATGGTTGTCCACCTCCCAATTTGTGGATCGTACATCCTTGCCCCGTAGTCAAACCAATCCAGCGCCTCACTTGTCATCTTATCATCCTGCAATTCTTTCCCATTATACAGGTACTTGTTTTTTGAATAACCTGTAGCTGTGTTCCCGTTGTACTGGTTCATAACAAGACCAAAAGGATAATAACTCGTTGTCTGGACTATATCAACAGCCCCTCCCAGGTCAGTGCCCATGAAGGTTACACGGTTGTTGCCAAG
>CAIPJU010000762.1 GCA_903865465.1 uncultured Bacteroidota bacterium | reverse complement strand
GCTTGCTCTTTCGCTTTACAAATGCTTAAAAGGAAAGACCTGTTTTCATTTTAAAAAAGAGGAGCAGATTGATGAAAAGGAACTAAATTTACTCATAGAGAAAGGATTGCTTGCGTGGGAAAAATCAGGCTATATGGAATAATTCCTGTCAGGCTTTCACCCCTTATTATAAATTTGTGTATTCCAGTTTAGAGACCATAATATGCTAATATAAAGATTTATATGAAAAATCTTCTATTCCTAATTTTTCTGTTTCAGTCAATAGCTCTGAATAGTCAAAAAGTATATGCATCCGGCCAAAATAATAGCAAGCAGGAAAAACCATCAGTTCCTGAAATTGCACATAAAAACGCCACAAAAGTCAAACTCACTCCTATTGTATTTGCGGGTAACCGTTATGTTGTGGAAGCCGATTTCGGACTGAAGAACAGAGTTCCAATGATGGTACACGGCAATGCAAGCTTTTACATGATGATCACTCACGATATTGCCGAACAATTGAATAACGGTAATCCAATAAAAAAGATAAGTGACTATGGATACAGCAAAAAAGGGATGGGATGGATTAATGTAAAAAAGTTCCAGGTCGGGGACAGAACCTTTAGCAACGTGGATAGTGTTAAAGTATTCGACTGGCCCGAAGATGTTGGAAAAGCTGCTCAGGGGATGCTGGGCATCTATTTTCTTAAAAAAGAAAAGGTAAGAATCGATTTTGCAAAGGAGCAAATGGAAATCGGAGTTACGTTAAATGATCAGCCTGATAAAGATTTGCTTGATCAGGGATATTCCTATACAAGAATCTTTGTTGAAAAAGGCGAGGGGTACATGAATGTCTATTTTGATGCCCTCAAAAAAGAAATTTCTATCACTGTTGGAACAGTATCCGATGCATATAGCCTTGATCTGATGACATTTCAAAATATGATTGAAATAGAAGCAACTGATTCAAAGAACCATAGCCCAAGCGGAACCACTCCTGAAGTTTATAATAATACATCTGTTATAAAATATAAGATTGCAAATCAATCCTTTGAAATTCCCCTTAAAAAAGCAGAACTATATAGTTTCGCTGAATATGAAAATGTTAAACAATCAAAACTTTTTCCATTCGGCATATTTGGACGAGACTGGATGAAAGAGAATCAGGCAATTATAGATTATGCCAATAATATTCTTTATTTTAAAAATAGCAAAACAGTTAAGCAAAAATAATCTTCATTAAAACGCTATTTGTTAAATCGATTGGAAACAATATTAGGCATCCTTCAGCCATGAGAGCCAAAGCCTTTATGGTGCGAAAGGTTAAGTTATTTATATTGATGTTTTTCATTTTGGATTCTCTTTGTGTGGCACAGAAACATGATTCTGTCACAAATATTGAACTTACAAACGCTTTTGGAATAGATTCAATTCAGATTAAACTTGCAAAGCTGAAATCAAAACAAGGGCTGCTTTCTGATTGTGAATTTGCGATCGAAAATGCCACTGATGATTTTCACCATTCAGTTTTCTCCTTTCATTCTCCGGAGTTCTACCCGCCTGAATGTACTTATTGTGATGTACTTCAGATGGATTATAAAATAGCCTGGTATTTTGTTGATGACACCTTTTCTGAAGAATATTACACTTGCTACGATTCAATTATGACACTAAGGTTAAAAACCATTTATGGTGATGATTTTCAAAAGAGAGCAAGGGAGAAGGCCGATAGTCTGGAAACTACAGACAACTGGAGAAAAGATGCTCAATTTCCGGGAGGAGTATCAGAACTGATGAACTTTATTCATTCAAGGATAACAGGGAGCTCATTTATACCGGATACCTTAATTAAAACCCGGTTGACTGCCAGAATAGAGATTGATTCTTCCGGCAGGGTGATTAACCAGAAAATAATACGGGGAATAAATCCGGATATAGATAAGAAGGTTCTGGAGGTCCTTATGCAACTTCCGGATTTTAGCCCTGCATATTTGCGTGGCAAACCAACCCGGCAACTTTTTTATTTACCAATAAATTTTGACTCTATAGAGCATTAGGAATTAACAGCAAAGTAAAAAGATATTCTATTTTCATTCTTAGAAATGATTTATTTTACAAGAGGTGAAAAAATTAATATCGGGAATAATCAACTTTATTACAACTATATTACAATAATTCAGGCTTACTCATCCGATTCCTCACCCGGCGCGCCGGTATTTGGAAAGTCAAGTATATCTATCTATTGAAAAGCAATATTCAAATTACAAATAGATAATTTCCTATTGACTCCTGATTCGCTCCAGTTATATCGCCGGTCGATGCCATCTTCAGGCCAGACTATTGATATTCATTCCTGATACCCATATTGATTATTTATAAATACAAAAGCTAACAGGAGCTTATTAATGATTTCATCTGACATCAGGCACAATTTTTGTACATATATTTATAACCGAT
>CAIPJU010000761.1 GCA_903865465.1 uncultured Bacteroidota bacterium | reverse complement strand
GACGACTAATTGTAAGAGCAGGTGACAATTGAATGACATTTCCCTGTGACACTTTAAAGCTGAGTCCGTTTTTCATGCAGTTATACATAATTCTCTCAGCTTCCACTGTTGCTTTCTCCTTCGTTTCGGGGTCCCTGACAAGTTCAATTCCCCAGAGGAGTCCTATTCCGCGTATATCACCAATAAGTTTGAACTCTTCTTTCATTGAGGTGAGCTCATTTTCAATCCACTTTCCATCCTCTTCAACCTTTTTAAGAATATTTTCCCTTTCGATGAAATTGATTACTGCCAGAGCGGCGATACTTCCCAGGGGGGATTTTTCGTGAGTGTAATGGCCGAGCGATACATCCTTTGCAACGTTGAATTCATCACGCGCAATCATTGCTGCAAAGGGAATTATACCACCTCCGAGTCCCTTACCAAGACAAAGAATATCGGGTTCTATTCCGAAATGCTCGAATGCGAACATCTTACCTGTTCGTCCAAGCGCGACAGGGATTTCATCAAGGATTAGCAGGATATTGTTTTTGTCGCAGATCTCCCTGATTTTTTTCCAGTATGCCTTATTCGGGACCTGAACGTCAGTATTCCTTATGGTTTCGGTTATGAAAGCTCCAATATTTCCTTCTTTTTCAATTACATACTCAAGGTATCTGGCATAGTTTAACTGATCCAGCTCCGAATCACCAAACAATCCCCTGTATGTATTTACGGGAGGTATATGTATCACTCCTGGTAAAAGGGGTTCCATGTATTTATGGAAAACCTCTTCACCTCCTGCTGATATAGAGTCAAGCGATGCACCGTGAAATGAATCCCAGACTGAAATTAGTTTGTACTTTCCGGTCACTACCCGTGCAAGTTTTATTGCCATACCAACTGCCAGTGTTCCGCCAGGAGCGAAGAGAGTCCGGTTAAGGGTTCCGGGTAAGATATTTGCCAATTTTTTGGCCAGCTCTACTGCGGGTATATTGGTAAATCTTCTTGGTGAAAAAGAGAGCTTCGAGATTTGTTGTTTTATCTTCTCCGATATATATTCGTTTCCGTACCCAAGCTGATGTACGTTATTTCCATGGAAATCAATAATATGTTTACCCGAAAGAGTTGTAATTCCACTTCCTGAGCATCGGTCTGCAACATCAAGGCAGGGTGTCGACATTGACTGGTGGAGAAAGTATCTTGCATCATCATCAAGTATGCTGCGGGTTAGTGGATCACTAACCTGATTGTCCCAGTTATGGCGTTCTTCAGAAAAGTTTATATCACCCTCGGTGAAAAATTCGTTTTTTATCATAAGATTATATCAGTTATTAAGTTCAGAAACAGATGCATAGTTTAAAATATGGTATGTTCTGATATGCTTACCGGAGTATGAGGATTTTATGGAACTATCTTCCCTGAATAATAAGTAAGGAACCCAATGTATGACCTGAAGATTTATATCAATCTGTCCTACTATGCCACGGACAAATTCTATTATTGCTCTTCAGGTCAGTACATCTGAATTCCTTTTCTAACTAACCAATTGACTATGGGTGATTTATTTCCTTTCTGTCTGATTTACTTCACGAGCCACATTGTTCCGTTGATATCATCATTTCCACCATATTGGCTCGTGAGGGCTGACTGATAATTGGTTTTATTAGCAGTTTTTTCACTTTCGGGATACTGGAATCTCCAGGCAATTCTTCCGCTGTTACCTGTGCCCGGACCAGTTGTGAATACCGGAACACCTCCCAGTAATTTTAAGTTCGGATCAGCCAGTGTACGCCTGTATGTAAAGAATGATTCGAGTCCCGAGTGACGGAATAAAGCAAGATACCTTTGTTGCAGAATCTGTTTCAGACCTGTGATACTATTGCCATCGTATTTCACAGCCGGCTGAGCGTAGTAGGTTCCAAAATTTACATTAACTGAGTAAGTATCATATGTTCCAAGGCTTGCTCCGGGGTG
>CAIPJU010000760.1 GCA_903865465.1 uncultured Bacteroidota bacterium | reverse complement strand
CCCCGGTTTACAAATGTAACTTCGCTTTTTAGCTCCAGTTTTTAAAGGATTATGGATTCGGAAAAACGGTTTCCCTGATTAAAAGAAAAGATTTCTGGTGAGATTTTAATATTCCCTGCCATGCTACAGGAAAATTGAAATATTCAATTCTCAGAGAGTTCAGCTTTTCAGGATTTACCTTCCGATACCGGGATGCATGACCCTATCCAGCTCATTCAAAAATTACTATGAAAAGAATAATACGCTGAAAGTGCTTTTATCTATTCAAGGCCAGCAGATTTCATTGCGCAGGGAAAAGCTGACCTGAATCCTTTCGAAATAAGAATTAGCTAAGATTTATAATTATGGCTGAGTTGAAGAAGTATAATGCTGACCTGCTATTCAGGCCTGAAGTTCCTGGCGGCGGTTTCATCGAATTCATTCTCCGAACGTGCAATAACCGCAGTTGCCAGACAATTACCAATAACATTGACAGAGGTGCGGGCCATATCCATAAGCACATCGATGCCCAGGATAATAAAAACCGGCTCAACAGGAAGCCCGAAAGTAGCGACAGTCCCCATAAGGATAACTAGTGATGCTCTTGAAACCCCCGCAACACCTTTACTGGTTAGCATCAGGGTAAAACAGATAAGAAGCTGTTTATCAAGCGGAAGGTTAATTCCTGCAGCCTGAGCAACAAATACAGAAGCAAGCGACAGGTACAGTGTAGTACCATCGAGATTGAAACTATATCCGGTCGGTATAACAAAAGCAACTATTTTCCTTGGAATGCCGAATTTTTCCATTGATTCCATTGCTGCAGGAAGCGCTGATTCAGAGTTCGACGTTGCAAAGGCAATTGTAGCTGGTTCTGATACTGCTTTAATGAATGGTTTGATGGGAATCCTGAAGATCAAAGCAACGGGCACCAGGATAAACAATAGAAAGATACTCAAAGCTATATAGAGCGTAGCAATAAGTTTAAATAGGTTATAAAGAATATCCAGCCCCATATGTCCGACTGTGTAGGAAATTGCCGCAAATACAGCAACAGGGGCAAAATACATGATAATATTGGTGAACTTAAACATTGTCTCAGCAAGACTTTCACTGAAACGCAGCATCGGGGAACGATATTTCTCCTTAACCATGGCAAGGGCAATACCGAATATAACACTGAAAATTACAATTTGCAGTATCTGACCCTCATATATTGACTTTGCAATGTTCTCGGGAAAGATATGCAATAGAAAATCATTTGCGGAGAGGGCTTTTATATTGCTGACTGGTAAGGTCTCAGCATTAGGCGGCAGAACAACCCCGACTCCTGCCTTTCCAATATTTATAGCCAAAAGACCAATGAAGAGAGCTAATGTGGATACGATCTCAAAATAAAGTAGTGATTTCCAGCCCATTCGCCCAACCTGTTTTATATCTGCATGGCCTGCTATTCCTACTACCAGGGTTGAAAAAAGAAGCGGAGCTATTATAGTCTTTATCAGCCTGAGGAAGACTTCGCTCAAAACCTGCAGGTTTTTGGCAACGGAAGGGACATCATATCCAAATTCAGCTCCTGCAACCATGCTGACAAGAATCCAGCTTGTCAGGGATCTCTTCCTGATTGCGAAAATAATCAGAAGGGTAACACTGGCCAGACGAAATACAAGCAGTAGCTCTTTTGATATTTCTGCGATACCGTTGGCCTTGAGGAAAATCAATAAGACAGTGAGGCTGATAATGGATATTAATAGCCAATTGAACAGCCTCACTTTATTCCTCATAATAAACTATTGTTTAGTTGGTAAAGATCCTGAAGAGCCAGATTAGTTGCATCCTCCTGAGCATGAATGACCATCACCGCAACTGGAGCATGAATTAAAGACTCCCTCGAGTTCATCCTCAGTAGCATCGCGGACGGCAACCACTTTTCCAGTAAAGAAAAGATCAATCCCTGCCATAGGGTGATTGAAATCCATACGCACCGATGAATCGGTTATTTCATTTATAATACCATTGAGAGGATTACCTTCGTGGTCCATCATAGGAACTTCATTTCCTACCTGGCAGATTTCTTCATTTAGTACTCCCTCAGTTTCAAAAACCGATTT
>CAIPJU010000759.1 GCA_903865465.1 uncultured Bacteroidota bacterium | reverse complement strand
TATTAGAAAGGAAATTGCCAGTATAATCTCAGAGATTCTGAAAGATCAGATTATCGCTATTTTCGACAAGAGCGAAACAACTTTGCCGCGCATGTCTGGAATTAAAACCGTAAATGAATTCCTTTACGGCAATTCTGGCCCTGTTATAGTTAATGAGCATGGCTACAAATTCAAGATCGACTGGACTACCGGCCAAAAAACAGGCTTTTTTATTGATCAGAGGGAAAACAGGAAACTTCTTGAATCCTATTCTGCTGGCAGGGATGTTCTTAACATGTTCGGCTATACTGGAGGATTTTCAGTATATGCAATGAAAAATGGCTCCTCTGTTCACACCGTCGACAGTTCCGCTTCGGCAATCGACCTTGCAAACCAGAACATTAATCTTAATTACGGAGAGGACAAGCGTCACCAGAGTTTCACAACCGACGCTTTTGGGTATATGGCGGATATAAAAGATAAATATGACCTCATAATTCTCGATCCTCCAGCATTTGCAAAACATCTGAACGCACTCGATAATGCTCTCCAGGGATACAAGAAGCTTAATATTAAAGCGATAGAGCAAATACGCCCTGGTGGCATAATTTTTACCTTTTCCTGTTCTCAGGTTGTAAGCAAAGAAAATTTCAGAAAATCAGTCTTTGCAGCTGCGGCTAATACAGGCAGGACCGTAAGAATCCTTCATCAGTTAAGCCAGCCTGCTGATCATCCGGTTAATATTTACCACCCCGAGAGTGAATATCTTAAGGGACTGGTCATTTACGTCGAATAAAAAAGTATGGAAACAAACAAAAATATTGTTCAGATCGCCAGGAAACTTGCCCTTCATGAATGGCAGGTTGAAAATACCGTAAGGCTTATGGACGGAGGGGCAACTGTTCCATTCATCAGCAGGTACAGGAAAGAGATGACCGGTAGTCTCGACGAAGTTCAGATTATGAACATCAAGGAAGAATATGAAAGGCTTAATGAGCTTGATGCCCGTCGCGCGAGTATTATCAAATCGATAGAAGAACAGGAGAAGATGACACCTGATCTGCTTAAGCGAATTGAAGCCACAGTGACCATGGCTGAACTCGAAGATATCTACCTTCCCTACAAGCCTAAGAGACGAACCAGGGCAACTATTGCAAAGGAAAAAGGGCTTGAACCACTGGCAGTTATGATCTTTGAACAGAGACTCACTGATCCTGAAGGCAAAGCAGTTGAGTTTCTTAATGAGAGTGTCGCCTCTGTCAAAGACGCCATTGCCGGCGCCTCAGATATCATTGCCGAGCAGGTAAGCGAAAATGAAATCGCAAGAAAACAGCTTCGTTATCTTTTTGATAAAGAATCAGTAATTCATTCTAAGGTTGTAAAAGGCAAAGAGACAGAAGGGATAAAATACAGTGATTATTTCGACTGGACTGAGCAGCTCAAAAAATGTCCTTCACACAGGCTTCTCGCAATGAGAAGGGGCGAAGAGGAGGGTTTCCTGAAGCTCTCAGTTGAACCTTCTGATGATCATGCTCTTGAAATTCTAAATAAGATATTCATTAAGAACAAGAACGCCTCCTCTCAAATAGTTCAGGAAGCAGTTAAGGATAGCTGGAAAAGACTTCTCTCTTCCTCTCTCGAAACTGAATTCAGGAATATATCGAAAGAGAAGGCTGATGTTGAAGCTATTGCTGTCTTTGCTGAAAACCTAAGGCAGCTGCTCCTCGGATCGCCTTTGGGTGAGAAGAATGTTCTGGCTTTGGATCCCGGATTCCGGACAGGCTGCAAGCTTGTTTGTCTCGACCGCCAGGGAAACCTGCTGCATAATGAAACCATTTATCCCCATGCACCTCAGAATGAGACTGCGATGTCGATCAAGAAAATCCTCTCTCTTGTAAATTCCTATAAGATCGAGGCCATTGCAATCGGTAATGGTACTGCCAGTCGCGAAACCGAACAGTTTATTAAATGGGTTAAATTCGAAAAGGATATTCAGGTATTTATTGTAAGCGAGGCTGGAGCATCGATCTATTCAGCTTCGAAGACAGCAAGGGATGAGTTTCCCGATTATGATGTTACAGTAAGGGGAGCAATTTCAATAGGACGAAGACTGATGGATCCTCTTGCAGAATTGGTTAAAATCGACCCGAAATCAATCGGTGTCGGACAGTACCAGCATGATGTTGATCAGCAGATGCTTCAGAAATCACTAGATGATGTTGTTATGAGCTGTGTGAATGCCGTTGGAGTTGAAGTGAATACTGCCAGCAAACATCTTCTTACTTATGTTTCCGGGCTTGGACCTCAGCTTGCACAGAATATTGTTGACTACCGTGCCGAAAACGGCCCCTTTAAATCGAGAAAAGAACTTCTCAGGGTTAAAAGGATGGGCGAGAAGGCCTTTGAACAGAGCGCAGGATTTTTAAGGATTCGAAGCGCTGCCAACCCTCTCGATTCAAGCGCTGTGCATCCCGAGAGCTACCATGTTGTCGAGAAAATGGCGAACGACATCGGCTGTGAAGTCAATGAACTGATTGCTAATGAGTCTAAAAGGAAAGATATAAAACCGGAGAGATATATTACTACCGTCATAGGACTGCCCACTTTAAAAGATATTATACAGGAGCTATCAAAACCCGGACGTGATCCACGTTCTAAGATAAAGGAGTTCAGCTTTGCCGATATACATACTATTGGTGATGTGATGGAAGGAATGGTTGTTCCCGGGATCGTAACAAATATTACAAAATTCGGCGCTTTTATCGATATCGGGATAAAGCAGGACGGACTCGTTCATGTCTCCAACCTGAGTAATGCCTACATCACCGATCCGTCAAAAGTTGTAAAGCTTCACCAGCATGTTATGGTAAAAGTCATTTCTGTTGATGCTGAACGAAGACGCATTCAGCTGTCGATGAAGGATATGGAGAAAATTAAAGAGGAACTTTGATCTGTTCCTCTTTCATGATTTCCATTGGAATTATTTAGTCTTATTCATACGCTAAAAAGGTCTTTGTTGACCTGGTGCTGGTTTCATATAAGGTTTACCGGGAAGTTTGATGTCACGCTGGGAGGCAAACCAGACAAAGGAAGCTGTAATAACAGCATTCTGACGCAGATCGGGAAGAAGGAGTCTTTCCCAGGTATCCATGACAGTATGATAGCCTCTGTCGTATTCAATTGGATCCTGAATAAACTGGAAGCCTGGAAGTCCGGCCCCATCGAATGATAGGTGGTCAGTTCCTCCGGTATTCCTGATTGAGATTGTTGAACAGCCCATATCGGCAAATGGCTTCAGCCATTCGGTGAAGATATCTCTGACGAATTCATTTCCCTGTAGATAGATTCCTCTGTATTTGCCGGTACCATTATCCATATTGAAATAACCAGCAAACTTATCCCAATCTGCTTTATGTTCTTTAGTCTGGGCATCCATAAGGTATTTTTCCACGTAACCGCGCGATCCGTTAAGTCCCTGTTCTTCGCCTCCCCATAAAGCAATCCTGATAGTTCTCTTTGGAGCAGCATCGAGAGTCTTAAGGATTCTCATTGCCTCCAGCATGACGATACAACCCGAGCCATTGTCGGCAGCGCCGGTGCCTCCATTCCATGAATCGATATGGGCACCTAACATAACAACTTCATTTTTAAGAGTTTTGTCAGTACCGGGGATTTCGCCGATTACATTATAAATTTTAGGCGACGAGAAAAATTTATTCTGGATCTCAACCTCCATTTTAACAGGGGTATTATGCTTCAGGAGTCTTTCCATTCTGCCTGCATCTTCGAGAGGGAGATTCAGTTCAGGAATTGGTTCCGGATCACCGGCTTTATAGTTAGCTCCATTAGCGCGCGGAACATTAAAGACTCCGGAATTATTAATTATAAGCACTACCCCTTCGCCTTTCAGCATCTCGGTTACTTTTGCACGTAAGGCCCTCTGAGCCTGCATGGCTGCCATATCGAAATTTGGTCTTCTTCCCGGTCCGCCTGTTGCCAAAGCAATATTTTTAAGGTCATCATCGGTATATCTCTTTGCAAGAGGGTCGAAGCTTACTTCATATGTTGCCTGTGAAGGCATAAGAACTATCTTACCAGAAAGAGTCCCTTTATATTTAGCTAAATCAGCTTCATTCTGAACAGTAACAAGCACAACATCTGCTTTAACAAGTCCCTGGGTGCTTCCTGTCCAGGCAACCGGATTACAGGCAAAATTAGAGTAATAAGGTTCAGTCATTGCGACATAGGTCTTAATATTGTCCCATCCGCCCTGATTTAAATCCCTTGCTTCTTCAATTCTTACATTTGAAAGTCCGATTTCTTCCATTTTCTTCTTAGCCCACTCATTTGCATTGGCTCCACCTGTAGAACCTGTGAGACGTGGACCGCATAGATCAGAAATGCCAAAGGCTATATCCTCAATAGCCTGACCTCTTGATCCCTCCTGTTTGATCTTATAGACCATACCCAGATCAAGATTTTCCTTCTGGGCTGAGAGAAGAAATGGAACTAATAGTGCCAGAAAGAGACTAACATAATACTTTTTGATTTTCATATTTAGGTTTTTTAAGTAAAAGATGACTTTAACTTCAAATTTATATAAAAATGAATACTCGTCATTGCCATAATTATCATTTAACATTAATTAACTTGAAAGCAATTGACTGGGCTGTGGGGTTGACGAAATAAAAAAATCATAAGGGACCGCGCATCTTCACTATTTTTTATCTTTCACATTTATCTTCTTACTTTTGCATTTTGCCAATAAATTATGATCTATCCCGAAAACTTTGAAAGCAAAATAGGTTTCGACCGTATACGCACCCTTCTGACTGAAAAATGTCTCAGTCCTATGGGTCGCAATAAGGTTAATTCCCTTGAATTTTTTGATGACTATGATATTCTCTCAAAAAAACTTGCCGCTACTGATGAATTTCAGAAAATCCTCTACTTCGAATCATTTTTCCCTTCGGAACATTATTATCAGATCTCAGACTGTCTTTCAAAGATAAGGATTGAAGGAACTTTCCCTGAAGTCAGTGAGGTTTTTGACCTGAAACGAACCCTCGAAACAGTAAAGGCTATTCTCAATTTCTTCAAAAGCAAGGAGGGGGAAAAGTATCCGGTACTTCTTTCGATGTGCGGTTCTGTAAAGACTTATCCATATGTCCTTGAAGCTGCCGACAGGATAATCGACAGGAAAGGAGTAATAAAGGACAACGCTTCAGCCCGCTTGAAAGAAATCAGATCAGAGCTGGCTTCCAAGAGTATACTCGTCTCAAAACGGCTTAATTCGATTATGAAACAGGCCCAGGCCGACGGATATGTTGATGCTGATACGGCTATTTCGGTAAGGAATGGAAGGGGAGTAATTCCGGTAAGCGTTTTTGATAAGAGAAAAATAAGAGGTCTTATTCACGACCAGTCGGCCTCGGGGAAAACAGTATATATTGAACCAGAGGAGATTGTAGAGATAAATAATGATATTGTCGAGCTTGAATATGAAGAAAAAAGGGAGATCGTAAGAATACTGACCACTTTTGCCGATAATATCCGTCCTTACATTGATGATTTGATTGAGACCAACCTCTTCCTCGGCGAGATAGATTTTATCAGAGCGAAGGCATCATTGGGCAATCATCTTCATTCCATAAAGCCAATCCTTGTTCGCGGGCCTCTGATTGCCTGGAAAAGAGCCTTGCACCCGCTACTGACCCTTACCTTTGAAAAAGTTCCCGGAAGAAAGGTTGTTCCACTTGATATTATTCTCAATGAGAGAGACCGGATCCTATTGATATCCGGACCCAATGCCGGAGGAAAATCGGTTTGTCTTAAAACAGTAGGTCTTCTGCAGTATATGCTTCAGTGTGGTCTGACAATTCCTGTTTCAGAAGGAACTGAAGCAGGAATTTTCAAGAATATCCTGATTGATATTGGCGATGAGCAGAGTATTGATAATGATCTGAGCACCTATAGCTCGCATCTTATCAACATGAAATTCTTTCTTAGAAACGGGAATGACAGGACCCTGGTTCTGATAGATGAATTCGGAACAGGAACTGAGCCAATGATAGGCGGGTCAATCGCCGAATCGATTTTAGGGGCTATGAATCGTCAGAAGGTTTATGGTGTAATTACCACTCACTACACTAACCTGAAACACTTTGCTTCACTAACAGAAGGGGTTGTAAATGGCGCCATGGCCTTCGACAATCATCTCTTGCAGCCTCTTTTCCAGCTTAACATAGGAAAACCAGGAAGTTCCTTCGCGTTTGAGATTGCAAGGAAGATTGGTCTACCCGAAGAGATCCTGAACGAGGCATCCGAAAAGGTGGGAGTAAAAAATATTGATTACGACCGGAATCTGAAGGATATAGCAAGGGATAAGCGTTATTGGGAAAATAAAAGACAAAATATAAGGCAGCAGGAAAAGAAGCTTGAGGAACTGGTTGGTGAATATGAGAAGGAGATCTCCGGAGTGAAGGTTATCAGAAAGGAGATTATCACAAAGGCAAAAGAGGAGGCCCAGAAGCTTCTTCAGGATTCAAATAAGTTGATCGAAGGTACCATACGTCAGATCAGGGAGTCGCAAGCTGAGAAGGAGAAAACCAAAGATGTAAGGCAACAGCTCGAAGACTTTAAAACTACGGTTAACGAAGAGATCAAAGCTGAAAAGACAGTTTCGGAAGCAAGGATTGAGCTGCTCCATTCAAAGACAAAAAGAATCAGCGACCTGCCAAAAAAACCTCTTGTTAAGCCAGAACCTAAAATTCCTTCCGATCAGCTTCTTAAGCCTGGTGATGCCGTTCGGATGAAGGATACTCTTGCTGCAGGCGAGGTCATTGAAGTAAAAGATAAACTCGTTCAGGTTGAGACGGGGAACCTCCGTTTCTTTGTTCCCCTCGATAAGATTGAGCGTATCTCGAGGGCCGACCTTAAAAAGAGCCTGCGTGCTAACCAGCCGGTTCGTGGTAATGATCCGGAGATTGTTCAGAGAAACATCAATTTCAAGCCTGAAATCGATATCCGCGGAGTAAGGGGAGAAGAGGCAATAAACCAGGTTCGTGAACTGATCGACAATGCACTGATTGTCCAGCATCGTCATTTAAGGATCCTTCACGGCAAAGGTAATGGGATACTCAGATTGCTGATACGACAGTACCTTGACACTGTCGACGTTGTAAAATCGTTTCGCGATGAACATGTGGAGTTTGGGGGTTCAGGTATTACGGTTGTAGAAATGGATTTTTAAAAACATTCTCAATTAAATATCATAATCATGAAAATCAAACCTTTTATTCTCTTAGTTCTTCTTATCAGTGTGAGCGCATTTCAGTCGTGCAGCAATGACAAGAATAATGTAAAGCAAAATGAAGTTAAAAAGCAGCAGTGGGCAATTGTGGTCCATGGCGGTGCAGGGCCGATGACAAAAGAAACCATGGAACCAGGGTTAGATTCTGTTTACAGGGCTGGATTAAAGCAAGCCATCGACAAGGGGAAGGAGGTACTTTCGGGAGGAGGATCAGCGCTCGATGCGGTTGAAGCCACCATAAGAACACTCGAAGATAATCCGATGTTTAACGCCGGCAAGGGGGCTGTTTTCACCCATGAAGGAAGAAATGAACTCGACGCTGCAATAATGGACGGATCAAACCTGGCTGCCGGGGCTGTTGCCTGTGTAACAGATATTAAAAACCCGATCACGGCTGCCCGATGCGTCATGACCAGATCAGAACATGTCTTACTGACAGGAGCCGGTGCTTCGCAATTTGCAAAGGAACAGGGACTTGAAATAGTTCCGCCTTCATATTTTTATACTGAACGACGATTCAATGAACTCCAGGAGATTTTGAAAAAGGAGAAATTCGGAACAGTAGGATGCTGTGCGCTCGACAGCAAAGGAAATCTTGCGGCAGGTACCTCAACAGGAGGCATGCCGAATAAAAGATATAACAGGGTAGGGGATGCTCCAATAATCGGGGCAGGCACCTATGCAAACAACCATACCTGTGCTGTTTCTGCTACCGGCCATGGTGAGTTTTTCATAAGATGGACAGTGGCTCATGATATATCGGCGTTGATGGAATATAAGGGACTTTCGCTGAAGAGCGCTTCCGAACTTGTTGTAAACGATAAGCTTGTAAAAGCAGGAGGGAGCGGAGGCCTGATAAGTGTCGACAAAGAAGGAAATATATCAATGCCATTCAATTCGAAGGGTATGTTCAGGGCCTTTGCCACTGCCGACGGGAAAGAAGGAGTCTATATTTATGGAGAAGAGGGGAAAAATTAGTTTTTGTCTGATAAATAGTTTAAGGGCAGGTTGGAAATATCTGATTGGCCTGTTATTAAAAGGCTTAGAGTTGATTTTATTAAGATGGTTGATAAAACAACTGGTAAAGT
>CAIPJU010000758.1 GCA_903865465.1 uncultured Bacteroidota bacterium | reverse complement strand
CTCAAGGAGTCATCTGTTGTAAACGACTATACACATGAGATTCTTGGAGAAGAGACCGTTGATAACAGACTTTGCTTTAAAATAAGGTTAGTAGCAAAGGAAGATGCTGCAGTCGTCTGGGGAAAACAGATAAAATGGATCGATAAGAAGGATTTTTTGGTGCTCAGGACAGAACTTTATGATCAGGAGGGTTCCCTGATAAGAACAGAGATAGGATCTGAAATTAAAATAATGGACGGAAGGGAAATCCCAACACGTCTAGAATTGGTACCAGAAGAAGAACCGGGAAATAAAACAATTGTAGACATCAGAGGAATAAAGTTTAATGTTCAGATCATGGAAAGTTTCTTCTCACAGCAGAATATGAAAAACATAAAATAACCAGATTTTACGAAATATTTATTCGATAATTAAAAATGAAAAACTACAAAATTGCATGGCGTAATCTGTGGAGAAATAAAAGGCGTACCCTGATAACTGTCGCATCCGTATTTTTTGCAGTATTTTTTGCACTTCTTTTAAGATCAATTCAATTGGGGTCATACGATCATATGTTTAAAAATCTGATTGAATCATATACAGGATATATCCAGATTCAGAATGAAGATTTCAGGGATAATGCCACTGTGGATAATTCTTTCTCCCTTACTCCTGAAATCCGGCAGATCGTTTTTAAGAATAAAAATGTAACTGACATTATACCACTATTAGAGTCATTTGCCCTGGCATCCTCAGGATCACTAACAAAAGGAGTTCTTGTCATGGGAATCGATCCGGAGAAAGAAACTATGCTTTCCAATGTTAAAGGAAGGTTGGTTAATTACCGAATTTCAGCAGAAGCTATTGAGAGTCTTAAAAAAGAAAATCTTCCGCAGAAAATCA
The DNA here is from genome assembly GCA_903865465.1 of uncultured Bacteroidota bacterium. Classification (GTDB taxonomy): domain Bacteria; phylum Bacteroidota; class Bacteroidia; order Bacteroidales; family VadinHA17; genus LD21. Next base: position 801 of record CAIPJU010000758.1, on the reverse strand, counting down.
CATCGAAACTTGATCTTTATAAAGATGAGAGTTATTCATCAGAATCAGTTCTTCAGATGGAGCTTGGAATAAGCGATAAAGAAGCGGCATCAATTATGCCTGTAATAAAACAAATGACCTCTTTTATTAATGGATATATCTCTTCAGGGAAACAGGAAGCCCTTATAGGTGACAGACTATCAAAGTACCTGAAACTCGGAATTGGAGATACTTTGGTTATGATCGGACAAGGTTATCATGGATCATCAGCTGCTGGGAAATTCCGGATTGCCGGCATTGTCAGAATGCCTACTTCCGATATAGATAACAAAATAGTATATCTCCCTGTGGATATTTGTCAGGAGTTCTACGGTGCTCCTGGTATGCTCACATCATTAGCGCTTAATATTAAGGATAAAAGTGACAAAAAGATAAACAGAACGATTTCATCTTTGGGGAAGGAGATTCAAGCGCCACTCAGATTACTTGGATGGAAGGAAATGAACGAATTAATTATCAACCAGATGGATGCTGATAATAAAAGCGGCGGTATAATGGTAGCACTGCTTTACCTTGTAATTGCCTTTGGGATATTCGGAACCGTACTTATGATGACTATTGAAAGGAAACGGGAATTCGGTGTACTCGTTGCTATAGGAATGCAGAAGTCTAAACTTGCAGCTATTGTTTCGTTGGAGATGATTTACATAGGTCTTCTTGGAATATTAAGTGGAGTAGCTGTTGCCCTACCTGCAATAATTATCGGACAGTACAATCCTATAAGGCTCTCAGGACAGTATGCAAAAGTATATGAAAGCTACG
>CAIPJU010000757.1 GCA_903865465.1 uncultured Bacteroidota bacterium | reverse complement strand
TTGACTAATAATGGAACTGCTATCATTGTTAACGACAATACCTTAGGAAATACCGGTAATTTGCCGAATTTTCTGACTCCTACAACTTCTGTTGGAGTTACAACAGATAATTCAACAGAATTATCTGATTGGTCGCTTACAAGCGGTTCGTATTTAATTGGGAAAGGAGTTACTATATCAGTTTTAAACAGTTATTATAATAAAGATAAAGCAGGAGCATCTTTTTCATCAGCTCGTGCAGTAGGCGCTTACGAGTATTTTGAAAAAACTACTCCTGTCATCATCTGGTCACAAAACCTTGCCGGATTGAAAATAAACAGTTCTACCGTTTTAACACCGACAACAAGTGCGGGTACAAATGCTCCAGCGATAACATATACTATAGGGAATCCATCTGTTGTAACTTTAAATGGAAGTAGTATTACTACAGTGGGACTGGGAACAACAACTATTACAGCAAATCAGGCTGCCAATAAGTATTATAATGCCGCTGCACCGGTTACAAAAACAATAACGGTTTCCAACACTGAAACAATTGTATCAAATATCTCACAATTGAATGCTGCAATAGCAACCACTAAACCAGGTGATGTAATTATAATGCAAGATGGGATGTGGACAAACACTACAATTAACTTTAATTCAGTTGCAACGGCTACTAATCCTATTACTTTGCGTGCTCAAACATCCGGCAATGTGACACTTAACGGTAGCTCAACACTTACTTTTGCAAATCCAAATTTGATTGTGGATGGATTGTATTTTAATCAAGGAGCAATAACAAGAGGTTCGGTAATATATTTTAATGCGGACAGTTGCCTATTAAGTAATACAGCGATATTAAATTATAACCCTGATACAGCATCAATTGCTTATTATTGGGCTTTTTTTAATGGAAGTTATAACCGTATGAGCCAATGCTATTTTAAAGGTAAGAATAACGGAGAACCAACAATTGGTAATGCAAGTAGCAATGCAAGACACAATAGTGTTGACCACTGTTATTTTACCGATATCCCGTATTCTGCAGAGATATTCAGAATTTGGGGCTATGGCGGAAATGAAGAATTAGGAAATGATGGGGCCTACTTTACTATTGAAAATAATCTTTTTGAACAAATTGTTGGAGATAATGCTGAAATTATATCTTTTAAATCAAATTACAATATCGCACGCTATAACACCATAAAGTCTTCTGTTGGAGCTATTGTGGGACGTAGTGGAAATTATAACACAATAGAAGGAAATTTTATATTTGGTCAGAATACAAATGGCTCAAAAGGGATACGTGTTGCAGGGCAAAGCCACCGGGTGGTTAATAATTATATCAGTGATGTATCAGGTACAGGGATAGTTTTAATGACTGGTGAATATATTGATACTTACCTTACTCCTTCTTACACTCCAATTTTAAGAGCAGGTACAACTTTAGGTAGGGTTCCGAAATACGGTCAGGTAAAAAATGGAGTTTTTGCACATAATACCATCATAAATTCTAGTGGTGCAGGTATTGAAATTGGGAATAGTTATAAAAGTGGCTGGAGTACTAACCAAATGGTTCTGTTACCTGAAAACAATCAATTTATAAACAATTTAGTATTGAATAGTAAATATTAT
>CAIPJU010000756.1 GCA_903865465.1 uncultured Bacteroidota bacterium | reverse complement strand
CACGACTCTTTTTCATCCAGGAGGAAACTCGCTGCGAACAGGGATAAAGAGCTATTTTCTGTATTTGACCATGGACTTTCGAATCAGGAGAATGAAGCCTTAAGATTCCTTTATGCTTTTATGCCGCTTAACGATCTCGCAGATTATGACGGTAACTTCTTTCTGGCTAATGTGAAGATGTCATTAAGAGCCAGGTCTGAATTAACATGGGGCAAAGAAATTCCGGATGATATTTTCCTGCATTATGTACTCCCATGCAGGGTTAATAATGAAAATTTAGACTCATTCAGGATTGTTTATTATAACGAATTGAAGAACAGGATTAAGGGGCTGGATCTTCAATCCGCTGCACTTGAGATAAACCACTGGTGTCACGAAAAAGTCTCATATCTGGGAGCCGATTCAAGGACCTCTGCTCCGATTAGCACCATTCTTTCGGCCAGGGGAAGATGCGGTGAGGAATCTACTTTTCTTGTTGCTGCCCTCAGAACTGCAGGGATACCTTCACGTCAGGTATATACGCCCCGGTGGGCTCACACCGATGATAATCATGCCTGGGTAGAAATATGGTCTTCCGGACAATGGAATTATTTTGGTGCCTGCGAACCTGAAGCTGTTCTTGACCACGGATGGTTCACTGAGCCTGCCCGAAGAGCAATGCTCGTGCATTCTAAATCATTCGGTGCACCCTTTGGTAAGGAGAACGTGATTAATAAATTCAAAAATTTCACTGACGTCAATAACCTTGTTAAATATGCAGTGACAAAGAAGATTTCAGTTAAAGTCACTGATAACCAGGGTAAGCCTGCGAATGATGCCGATGTTGAATACCAGCTCTATAACTATGCTGAATTTTATCCTCTTGCAGTGGTCCCAACTGATTCCAACGGAATAAGTCAATTCGAAACCGGACTTGGCGACCTGCTGATATGGGCGCATAAAGAAGATATGTTCAGCTTCAAAAAGGTTTCTGTTTCCGAGACTGACACCCTTAAACTTCAGCTTAACAGCAGCGACTGGAAAAGCTACGGTATTGATCTTGATCTTGATGTTCCCGTTTCCAGAACTCCATATCCACCGATAGCAGCAGAACTGGCTGAAAAAAATGGTGTCAGGCTGACGACTGAAAATTCAATCAGGCAGAAATATATTGATTCATGGATGAAAAAGGGGGAAGTTAGAACTTTTGCTTCCGGTCTGAAACTCGATTCTTCGAGAGTAATATCCATATTATCAAAGAGTATGGGAAATTATAAGGAGATAAAGGACTTTATTGCCGAAACTCCGGACTCCCTGAGAACCCTTGCATTGACAATGCTTGAAACAGTTGCTGAAAAGGATCTCCGCGATACAAAAAAGACAATCCTCATGGACCACCTGAAATTCGCAGCAATATTCAGCTCAGGGTATAATGAGAACGAAAGGGAACTTTATAATCAGAACATTCTTAATCCAAGGGTTGCAAATGAAATTTTAGTCGCATGGAGAGGCTATTTCAGGAACAAGCTTCCGGTTCGACTCATCAAGGATGCTCCTGCCAATCCTCTGATCATTGCTGAATATCTTTCCGGCAACATACGTATTGCTGAGGATGAGAATTTCTATTTAACTCCAATTACTCCCATTGGGGTGAACGAACTCAGGGTATCAGACATATTTTCACGTTCAATCTGTTTTGTTGCAATCTGCCGTTCATTGGGAATTCCTTCGCGACTCGAGCCTGGCAGCAATGTGCCTCAGTACTATCTGAATAATAGTTGGAACGATCTGTATTTTCCCGGTCAGAAAAAACCTGACCCGCTAAAAGGTTTTATCAGGTTTTTCTCAAATGACAGCAAACCGGTTCCTGAATATTATACTCACTTTACGCTTGCCCGGTTTGAGAACGGAAGATATAAAACCCTGGAGTATGATTATAACAGGAAAATAACTGATTTCACTGAGGAACTTGCCCTGGATCCTGGGCATTATATGTTAGTTACAGGCAACAGGCTTAATGACAAGAAGATATTGGCTGGATTATCATTTTTTGATCTCGCGCCAAATGAACACAGAAAAATTGAAATTAAACTCAGGCAGGACCATACCGAATACCATCTTTTAGGGAAAATT
>CAIPJU010000755.1 GCA_903865465.1 uncultured Bacteroidota bacterium | reverse complement strand
TATTCTTATTGGTAAAATTACTCCTAAAGGGGAATCTGATCCATCACCTGAAGAGAAACTGCTTCGTGCTATCTTCGGCGACAAGGCAGGAGATGTCAAAGATGCATCACTTAAGGCTGGTCCATCGCTCGAAGGCGTTGTAATTGATAAGAAACTTTTTACAAGGGCTATTAAAGACAGGAAAGCCAAAGCTGTTGAGAAACCTCTTCTCGACAAGATCGAAGCTGAATTCAACAGGAATGTTGAGGACCTTAAAGCCCGCCTTGTCGACAAACTGTTCATCCTCGTAAATGGTAAAACATCGCAGGGTGTTAAGGACTATCTTAATGTTGATGTCATTGGAAAAGGCAGTAAGTTCACGTTGAAACAACTGCAGGAAATTGATTATCTGAATGTCAATCCCAGCAAATGGACTACCGACAAGAAGAAGAATGACAGCATAAAGCAACTCCTTCATAACTATATTATCAAGTATAAGGAGATAGATGGCGTCTACAAGCGTAAGAAATATAATATTACCATTGGTGATGAACTTCCTGCAGGAATTGTACGCCTTGCAAAAGTTTATATTGCAAAGAAGAGAAAAGTTAAAGTAGGAGATAAGATGGCAGGCCGTCACGGTAACAAGGGTATTGTTGCCAGAATCGTGCGTGCTGAGGATATGCCGTTCCTCGAGGACGGAACTCCTGTTGACATAGTTCTTAACCCTCTTGGTGTGCCTTCGAGGATGAACCTTGGACAGATCTATGAAACTGTTCTCGGATGGACAGGTCAGAAACTTGGACTTAAATTCTCTACACCGATCTTCGATGGTGCAACTATTAATCAGATAGCTGACTTTTCTATTAAAGCAGGGCTTCCCAAATTTGGCAAGACCTACCTTTATGACGGAGGAACAGGCGAACGGTTCGACCAGCCTGCAACTGTAGGGGTAATCTACATGCTTAAACTCGGCCATATGGTCGACGATAAGATGCATGCCCGTTCAATAGGACCATATTCACTTATTACGCAGCAGCCTCTTGGTGGTAAAGCACAGTTCGGAGGACAGCGCTTTGGGGAAATGGAAGTATGGGCGCTTGAAGCATTTGGTGCAGCACACATCCTTCAGGAGATCCTGACAATTAAGTCGGACGATGTTGTGGGACGTGCCAAAGCTTATGAAGCAATAGTAAAAGGCGAACCTATGCCTCTGCCGGGCATTCCGGAGTCGCTTAACGTTCTCCTTCACGAACTGAGAGGTCTCGGACTTAGCGTAATACTCGACTAAGCATTACGCAGGTTTTGAATTTTTAGTTTTTGATTAAAAAATATTCACTATATGTCATTCAGAAGAGATAACAAAACAAAGACCAGTTACTCGAAAATATCGATTGGCCTTGCATCACCCGAAGAGATTCTCGATCGTTCAAGCGGAGAGGTGCTTAAGCCTGAGACTATAAACTACCGTACTTACAAACCTGAGCGCGACGGATTATTCTGCGAAAGGATATTCGGACCTGTAAAGGATTACGAATGCCATTGCGGTAAGTATAAGAGAATCCGTTACAAAGGTATTGTTTGCGACCGTTGCGGTGTTGAAGTAACTGAAAAGAAAGTGCGGCGCGAAAGAATGGGACATATCTCACTTGTAGTTCCCGTTGCTCATATCTGGTACTTCCGCTCACTGCCCAACAAAATTGGATATCTGCTCGGACTGCCAACAAAAAAGCTCGATTCAATTATCTATTACGAGAGGTATGTTGTCATCAATCCCGGTATTAAAGCTATTGACGGTGTCAAATACCTCGACTTTCTTACTGAGGAGGAATATCTTGAGATCACTGAATCACTTCCAAAAGAAAATCAGTATCTCGAAGACAATCACCCCGATAAGTTCGTTGCCGACATGGGAGCAGAGGCTTTGTATAAGCTTCTGAGCCGCATCGATCTCGACGAAATGTCATATTCGCTTCGTCACAGGGCAAATACAGAAACATCACAACAGAGGAAAAATGAAGCGCTCAAGCGTCTTCAGGTTGTTGAGGCTTTCAGAGATTCACGTCATGTTAACAAACCTGAATGGATGATCATAAAGGTTGTTCCGGTTATTCCTCCTGAACTCAGACCTCTTGTTCCTCTCGATGGCGGACGATTTGCAACCAGCGACCTTAATGACCTCTACAGAAGGGTAATCATAAGAAATAACCGTCTGAAAAGGCTTATTGAGATCAAAGCTCCGGAAGTAATTCTCCGTAACGAGAAAAGGATGCTTCAGGAAGCTGTTGATTCACTCTTCGATAATTCACGTAAAGCAAATGCCGTTAAGACTGATGCTAACCGTCCTCTTAAATCCCTTAGCGACAGCCTTAAAGGAAAACAGGGAAGGTTCCGTCAGAACCTGCTCGGTAAAAGGGTTGACTATTCCGCACGTTCGGTAATCGTCGTTGGTCCTGAACTTGGACTTCATGAATGCGGTCTTCCCAAAGACATGGCTGCTGAGCTTTATAAACCATTCATAATAAGGAAACTTATTGAACGGGGAATTGTAAAGACCGTAAAATCTGCAAAGAAAATAGTTGACAGGAAAGATCCTGTCGTTTGGGATATCCTGGAGAATGTACTTAAAGGTCATCCTGTTTTGCTAAACCGTGCTCCTACATTGCACAGGCTTGGTATTCAGGCTTTCCAGCCAAAACTTATTGAAGGTAAGGCTATTCAGCTCCACCCGCTTGTTTGTACTGCATTCAACGCAGACTTCGACGGTGACCAGATGGCTGTCCATCTTCCACTTGGTAATGGTGCCGTGCTCGAAGCCCAGATGCTCATGCTCGCATCGCATAACATCCTTAACCCGGCTAACGGAGCTCCGATTACCGTTCCTTCTCAGGACATGGTTCTTGGACTCTATTATATAACAAAAGGCCGGAAAAGCAGCGAACATGAAAAGGTAAGGGGCGAAGGACTCATCTTTTACTCTCCACAGGAGGTTAACATTGCCTATAATGAGGGTAAAATAGACCTTCATGCACATATCAAGGTTAAAGCCAATGACAGGGTTGACGGAGAATATGTAAATCACCTTGTTGAAACAACTGTAGGAAGGGTTATTTTCAACCAGTTTGTTCCTGCAGAAGTAGGTTACATAAATGAAATCCTTACTAAAAAATCATTAAGGGATATTATCGGCCGTGTTCTGAAACTGGCTGGTACTGCTAAAACAGCTGACTTCCTCGATGCAATCAAGAATCTTGGATTCTATATGGCATTCAGAGGTGACTGTCGTTCAACCTCGATGACGTTATCATACCTGAAGAAAAAGTTAAATTCGTTGATGAAGGTTATGAGCAGGTCGAGGAGGTATTGAATAACTATAGTATGGGTTTCATTACCAACAACGAACGTTACAATCAGATTATCGATATCTGGACACATACCAATTCACAGCTTACCCACGTCCTCATGAACAATCTGTCTAAAGACCGTCAGGGCTTTAACTCAGTGTACATGATGCTTGACTCAGGTGCCCGTGGATCTAAAGAGCAGATTCGTCAGCTTTGCGGTATGCGTGGATTGATGGCTAAACC
>CAIPJU010000754.1 GCA_903865465.1 uncultured Bacteroidota bacterium | reverse complement strand
TCAAAAGGATGGGGTCAAAAGGATAAAACATTGAATTATTATTGAAACACAGCCAATTAACTTTACGGAAAATTTGCCGGTGATTGACAGAGGTTTTGCTTAACAGGGCTGGTCTGCATAATTTGATGACAGCCCTTTTTAGTTAGATCAATTATTGAAAAACATTTTTGGTAATACCATCGGCACTTTCAACCGGGGCAGGTTTTGTCGCGCTACCGGGCTATCACACTCCAACTTAATTGCTAAATTCTCTACCGCTTTATAATCCTTCAATCAGATTCTGTTTAATATTGTCAAACGTTTATGAAAGTACATAATTCAAATTGATTGAAAATCAGGCAGGAATATAAAAATGGTAAATGATGATAGAACAGCCCAACATTATACTGAAATTACTTTTCCCTGCCCTTGCTCAAAAGCTCACTTTCGCCGGACTGAACCAGTACTATACTGCAAATTAAATTGTTACATATCATTTACAACAATATCATGAAACAAATTCAATTCACATTTCTATTAGTAATTTTGGCCTGTTTCCCATTATTAGCGCAAAATCCTGTTGCTCCAGCCGGAATATATATTGCCGACCCATCAGCACATGTCTGGGCTGATGGGAAACTATATATTTATGGCTCCAATGATGAGAGTACCAGGTATTTCTGCTCCTATACCCATCATGTTCTCTCAACGTCCGATTTGAAAACCTGGGAACTCACGAAGGATGTCTTTTCTTCAAAAGGACAGAATGACGATATACCATACAATAACGATTTGCTTTATGCACCCGATTGCCAGTACAAAAATGGAATTTACTACCTCTATTACTGTCAGCCATCGAAAGATGCCGAAGGTGTAGCCACAGGCAATTCCCCCATCGGCCCTTTTTTGAACGGACATAAAATAGATATAAAAGGCATTAACGAAATCGATCCCTGTGTTTTCATCGATGATGACGGTCAGGGCTATTATATCTGGGGTCAGTTTTCGGCAAAGATGGCAAAGCTGAAGCCAAATATGACTGAAATTGATTCTTCCACAATAAAAGACAATATTGTTACAGAAAAGGAACACTTCTTCCATGAAGGAGGATACATGGTCAAAAGAAACGGTATATATTATTTTATTTATGCGCATATGGGCCGCTCTAACAGGCCCACCTGCATTGGCTATGCAACGAGCAATTCACCTATGGGACCTTTCAAATACGGAGGAGTAATCATAGATAACAATAATTGTGATCCTGGTAACTGGAACAATCATGGTTCAATTGCAGAGTTTAAGGGGCAATGGTATGTTTTCTACCACAGGGCCACACACAACAGCATCTTTATGCGCAAAGCATGTGTTGAACCCATTTATTTTAATCAGGATGGAAGCATCAATGAAGTGGAAATGACAACTCAGGGTGCTGCGCCTCCTTTGGAAGCCGATTCCAGAATTGAAGCTGAACGGGCATGCTTGCTTTTTGGAGGCACATACGTAGATTCATTCTCACCCAATGAAGAGAAGCTGACCAACATGAAAAACGACAACAGGCTTGCCTATAAATACATTCAATTCAATTCAGATCTCAACAAAATAGAGATAAGGGTAAAGCCGGGTAAAAAGAGCGGGTCTATTCAATTGGTTTTGGATCAACCATGGCATCAGACATTTGCGAATATTGATGTCCCTAAGGCTTCTGGCAATGATGAATGGATTACAATAAAATCCGATATTAAACCAGTCGATGGCGTTCACGCCCTTTGGCTTAAGTTTTTTGCTGATACTGATGTAATGATTGACATTGACTGGTTCAGATTTTCGAAATAGTATCTAATCTGATCATAACCTGCCTCTGAGAATTGAAGAATGCATAGCAATAACAAGCAAGAAAAAATACTGAACAATATGAAATCTCTCCTTATCAGCTTTCTGTTTCTGATCTTTTCCGGATCTCTTACCATTGCTCAAAACACTTTGAACCTTGCTGATTTTCAGAATCCTCCGCAATCGGTAAGGGTTCAAACATGGTGGCACTGGATGGCCGGATACATTACCAGGGATGGTATTACAAAAGATCTGGAATCGATGAAAAGGCAGGGAATTGCTGAGGCTACAATAAAAAATGTAGGAGAAATATTTTCAAAAGAGGTAGATGTTCCCAAAGTCAAATTCAATTCACCTGAATGGATAGAAATGTTTCAGTGGGCACTAAAGGAAGCAAAGCGCCTGGGTATCATAATAGGGATCCAGACTATCGACGGATACAGCACAACCGGTGGACCGTGGATTACGCCTGAATTATCGATGAAAAAATATGTCTGGACTAAATCAGCCATCGAAGGAGGAAAAGAAGTTATTGCCAGGCTTGAAAAACCGGTCGAATTGGAAAATTTCTACCGCGATGTGGCAGTGGTGGCATTCCCGATTGAAACAGAATCAAATTCTTTTCAGGATGCCAAAGCTGAAATTGATGTCAATAAAAATTCTTCAGGATCTCTCCTTTATGATGGCAATCCCAATACAGAAATAAATCTTAAGAAAAATGATGTTGTTGATGTGATTTTTAAAACTGAATTTACAGCTGGTAAATTGTCCGTTTTACCCCACCTGCCGTTCTGCTGGGATGACATGGGTAAAATATCAGTTCAATTCAGGTTGTCCTCTTCCAACGATGGATTAGTCTATTCAAAAATTGCCGACCTTGAATTTACTGGTGTTAATAAATCCCTTATTTCATCATTCCCTGTTACCAGAGCAAAATATTTCAGGATAGAATTTACAAAAGAAAACTTTAAATACTTTTCAGCCTATCCGGTTGCGGAAATCGAGCTCCTTAAAGAGCATGATTTACCATCTTTTACCCCTTCTGTTGCTTCCTTTTTCGAAAAAACTGCTTCTGTTTTCGATGTCAATGAAAATGTCCTTGACCAGAACAATCCGGTTTTTAAAACGGCAATTTCGGAGAATTCAATCATTGATATCTCAGAATATCTCTCTCCCGATGGCACTCTTAAATGGAACGCTCCAAAAGGCAAATGGAGGGTAATCCGTTTTGGATATACTTCCACCGGTGTCAAAAACGATCCGGCAAGCCCGGAAGGCCTCGGTCTGGAAGCCGATAAAATGGATAGCTCAGCACTTAATGTTCATATCGGCTCTTATGCAAAAAAACTTATTCAGTCTGCGGACCAATACAAGGGTAATACCCTGAAATTTATATTAATGGATAGCTGGGAAGCGCAGTTTCAGACCTGGACAAAGGCATTCCCGGGGGAATTTAAAAACAGGAGAGGCTATAATATAATTCCCTGGATTCCGGTTTTGTGCGGCGAAACAGTTGGCAATATGCAACTTACAGAAGCATTTCTTAACGATTTCAGGAGAACGATTGCCGATCTGATTGACGAGAATTACTACAAACATTTCAGCGATCTCTGCCACAGGAACGGAATGGAATATCGTGGTGAAGTTATTTACAGCAACTGGGGAGCATATCCTCCTCTCGACCCTTTAAAATCAAATCAGTATGCCGACATACCGATGACAGAATTCTGGGCTGTAAATAATTCTGACAATCTTGGCGATTACAAACCCGCTGTAAGACCGGCGCCGGGATTTCCAATGTATTCTGCACTCGCCTACGGTAAACAAATAATCGGCTCCGAGGCATATACTAATTATGCTCATTATTCTGAGGCTCCCTTCGATCTGAAACCCTTTGGAGATGCTGCTTATTGCTCAGGTGTCAACCAACTGATTCTGCATAGCTTTGTTCATCAGCCTTTTGACAGGAAGCCGGGTATGACTCTTGGCAAATTCGGCGCTCATTTTAACAGAAACAACCCTGTCTGGGAATTTAATCAGGACTGGCTTACATACCAGGCACGGGTTCAGTATGTACTTCAAAAAGGAGAACCGCTTGTTGATGTGATATTTTATTCCGGTGACCAGCTTCCACAGTTTTTCAGCAAAATTTTCCTTAATGATTTACCAAATGGAATTCAGGCCTCAGCGTGCAATATTGATATGCTGAAAAACAGAGCCAGGATTACTGGTGGCAAAATATCTTTTGGAGGCAGACAAAGTTTCCCTTTATTACTGCTGCCAAACAGCACAAAAATGGAATTTTCAACTTTAAAACAAATTGCCTCACTTGTAAATGAAGGAGCGGTTGTTTATGGTCCCAAACCTGTGGAAATGCTTTCATTGAAAGATATTAAGAACGATGAAGCCGAATTCAGAAAGCTTGTCGCTGCACTTTGGGGCGATTCGGGGGAAATCAACTATGGAAAGGGGAAAATGATTTCAGGTAAACCACTGGGAGAAGTTTTAAGTCAGCTGCATGTTATTCCCGATCTAACCACAAATATAGGCGATCCTAAAGAAATCATGTTTATCCACAGAATCATTAAAGATACTGATGTTTACTTTGTTTTTAATCAACAAAACAGGAGTCTTAACCGTGAGATTCTATTCAGGATAACCGGAAAATCGCCTGAAATCTGGGATCCTGAAAATGGTACAACTTCAAGACCTTTGATATATTCAGAAGAGAAAAACCAGACAAGGATACCTGCTACCTTTAAACCCTACGAAACCAGGATTTTCATATTTAAAAATAGCCCGAGTGAAAATATAATTCAGCAGGTTTCATTTTCAGGAAGAACGATCTTTCCACTGCAACAGATTAGCGATACTTCATTAGTAATTCCTCAGGCTGATTTTATTAATGAAGAATTCCTCTTTACAACTTCATTAACCGGCGAATATGTTTTCACAACCAGTAACAATAAGATCTTAAAGGCAAAACTGACTCAGCCTCAGATTATTGATCCTGACAATTTAAAAATAAGGATTGAGTTTTCTCCTGTATCCAATGAAATTATTAAACCGGTTGAAATAGCTGAATTGAAGTCCCTGACTGAATTCGATGAACCGCAAATTAAGTACTTTGCCGGGAAGGCCAAATACACGGTTAATTTCAGTATTCCTCATAACATTATTTCTGCAAAGGATTCGATCGTTCTCGATCTTGGTAAGCTTAGTGCAACAGCTGAAGTAATTTTAAATGGGAAATTACTCGCGTATCCCTGGCGACCAAATACCTGTATCTCTGTTTCAGGCATATTAAAGGAAGAAAACAAACTTGAAGTAACAGTAGCAAATGTCTGCCGTAACCGCTTTATTGGCGATCTTATCCAATATGGAAGTATAAAAAGCCTTTGGACTACCTCTCCTATCGAGACAATTCTTAACAGGAATATGCCTTTAAAGCCTTCAGGATTGATAGGGCCAATAAAATTGTATCTGTTTAATCTTTAATCTTAAAAGTAATTTCCTGCCTGATATCATCCGAAGAGGCTCCTACGAGAATACGGGTCTCCCCTGATTCCATCACAAACTCATTTTTATCATTCCAGAAAGAGAGATCCTTGCGACTCAGCTGAAAACTTACATTTTTGGTTTCGCCTTTTCTAAGGCGAAGCCGTTGGAAAGCCTTTAATTGCTTATTTGGCAGTTTTACTGTTGCAGACTTTTGCTGCAGGTATAATTGAACCACCTCGTCGCCATCATATTTGCCGGTATTCTGAATATCTATGCTGACTGAAATTGTATCTCCACGCTCAATAACAGGCTTGTTAAGGTGTATATTCGAATAGCTGAAACTTGTATAGCTCAAACCAAATCCGAAGGGATACAATGGTTTGTTCTCAAAAAACATATATGTCCGTCCGTTGAAAACTTCATAATCATCAAATGCAGGTAAATCATTGGTCGATTTATAGTAGGTCAGGGGTAGCCTTCCTGCTGGATTATAGTCGCCAAACAGAACGTCAGCAATAGCGTTTCCAAGCCTAGGAATAGCAGGCGCTACCTCATACAACAACTGCATTTTTTCTTCTACGGTCATTAACGAGAGCAGATTATTTACACGTTTATCCACCTCTGCCTCCGGATTCTCATAGCTATCCATTACTCCATTCCTGTTAAAATCGATCCACGGCTTTAGCTGCGCATTTATGTTTGTTGCAATCAGCATTAAAGACAGAATTGCAAGCATATTCTGCATATAGAAACTTCCTGCTTTAAACCAATAAGAAACTTCGTCTTTTATCATGACAAAATGGAATTAGAATTTTAAGATATTAAATATATTTATTTTTTGACGCAGAATCCGGTCTAGTATGTACTAAAACGTTAAGATATCTCAGAACCTTTACCCTTGTTTGACTGTTAGTGTTTACAGTTAAATCAAATGAGGATACTTTTAACGGGGACAACCGGATATATAGCTCAAAGATTGTTGCCAGTCTTATTGAGCGATGGTCATGAGGTTATTTGTTGTGTCCGCGACAGGGCCAGGTTTAATGCAGAGAAATACAGTTCAGCTTATTTGTCAGTGCTTGAAGTTGATTTTTTAAAGGAAGAAACTCTCCGGAATATTCCGGCTGACATAGATGCAGCCTATTATCTTATCCACTCCATGGCATCTTCAATGGGCGACTTTGAAAAAATGGAAGAGAGTTCTGCCACCAATTTCAGAAATCGTATTCAGGAAACCAAAGCACGGCAGGTAATTTACCTGAGTGGTATAGTAAATGAGAAAATCTTATCAAAGCACCTTACGAGCCGGAGGAATGTTGAAAGGATTCTTGGTTCAGGTTCTTACTCACTGACTACACTCAGGGCAGGAATCATTATTGGTTCCGGAAGTGCCTCCTTTGAAATAATCCGTGACCTGGTTGAGAAACTGCCGCTAATGATTGCTCCGAGATGGCTTGATACAAGATCACAGCCGATTGCAGTACGTAATGTAATTGAATTCATCTCGGGGGTGCTGCTAAAAGAAACAACTTTTCATAATAGTTATGATATCGGCGGCCCTGACATTATGACCTACAGGCAGATGCTTTTGAGATTTGCTAAGGTAAGGGGGCTTAAGCGACGAATAGGGATTGTTCCGGTAATGACACCAAAATTATCATCCTACTGGCTCTACTTTATCACTTCAACTGCATATCCGCTTGCTCAAAACCTTGTCGACAGCATGAAGGTGGAGGTGGTATGCAAAGATAACAACCTGAAGGAGATCCTTGGAATTAATCCTTTAAGTTATGAGGATGCAATAAGGGAGGCGTTCGTGAAGATTGAGATGAACCAGGTACCATCAAGCTGGAAGGATGCCCTTACCTCCAATATACTTAATGATGGAATTTCACGGTATGCTGAGGTTCCTGTTAATGGATGCTATTCTGACAGAAGGAAGCTTGCCGTCTCTGATAGCGAAAAAGCTCTTAATAAATTCTGGTCAATAGGGGGAAGTACAGGTTGGTATTATGCAGACTGGCTCTGGGGAATCAGAGGTTTTATTGATAAACTGTCAGGTGGCGTAGGGTTAAGAAGAGGAAGAAAAAACCAGACTGAAATCTCACCTGGCGATGCATTGGATTTCTGGCGTGTCCTGATTGCAGACAGGCGGGAGAAAAGATTACTTCTGTTTGCTGAAATGAAATTACCGGGCGAGGCCTGGCTGGAATTCAAAATCGACAATAATAATGTTCTGCATCAGACTGCAACTTTCAGACCTTTAGGTTTATGGGGAAGGTTATACTGGTTTAGTGTTCTGCCTTTTCATGGTTTTATTTTCAGGGGGATGATCAGGAAAATAGCAATGAATTGAACCTGATTTTTTGGCAAATCATAAAGTAAATATTTTAATATTATGTTTTTAATAAATAATATCTGGCTTATTTCATTCATTGTCTGGGGATTGCCCTTGACTTTTTACCGAAGCAAATTTCGCAAGCTGGTTTACCAGACCGATAGTTGGACAATAAATATCAAACCTTATTTTATGAAAGAACTGAAAGCACTTTTTGGGAATATCTATCCCGATTATAATAGTTATCTGAAATTCAGGAATTTCTACCGTTTTTATCTTGTCGTTTACCTGCTCCTGTTTACATCTTATTTAACCTTTAGTCAGAAAACAGCATAAACGAAATCAAAATCGGAAGCACTGTTCCTGGATTTACATTGCCTGATCAGAACGGGAACATGTTCGACATAAATTCTGTCCTTGGCAAGAAAAACCTTGTGATATATTTTTATCCGAAAGACGAAACGCCAGGATGCACTAAAGAGGCCTGTTCGTTTCGCGATCAGTTTGAGGTTTTCAGAGATGCCGATGCTGAAATAATTGGTATTAGCGGCCAATCGGTGGCAAGCCATAAGGAATTTGCCGAAAAACACAGACTTACTTTCACTCTGCTGAGTGATGAAGGAGACAAAATCCGAAAACAGTTATAAATCGGAGTATGCGCCTTCTTAAAAATCGCAGTTTCCCTGCAGAAATTAAAATCTGAATGCCGGCGCCATTCTATCCTGCTCATTCCGGGTTATACCGATGGAATTAGCATATTTCCTCCAATCACTGACTACAAATTTAACTTCATTTATAATCTTATCCATGGATGGTAAATCCAGCATAAAGAACTCTCCAACACTTCTTGCCAAATCGTAATCCATAGAATTATTATCAGTATCTATATTAAGTGCGAGTCCTTGTTTATCGGCAGATGGGTTAACATCAAAAGCCGGAGACAACCTCCATCCCTTTTCAGACAGTATAAATCCATGATTCCTTAAATGATCATCACTGTTTGAAATTGCAATATTAAAAACAATTCTCCTCCACAATTGACAGAGATCTTCTTTATTGGATGTCCCTGAAAACTTTATAAACTCAGCAATTTCGAGGTAACTTGCCTTATTGTTTCTCAGGTACTCTTCGTAGTTTCCTGTCATGGTCATTGCCGAGGCAAAATGAATCCTCTCTTTTTTAATCCGGTCAAATCGTTTTGTAATGAATGTATTATAGGTTCCTGTTATCTTTGTAATTCCGGAGCCGGACATTTCTATGCCCGCCTTAACAGCCATCCTGTATGCGAGAAATTCAAAGGCCGCCTTGTCGATTGTATCATGTTTAGAAGGGAATTTCGCAATCCACAAATCATTTAACCTGTCGGTAAAATTCGCCTTTGGCCTGGCACCTCCCAAGGAAGTTCCGGGAGCAATTAACATATAAAGCCAATCCCTGATCTTTTTGTCATCTTCATCAGATTCAATAAAATTTACTGCTTTCTGCAATTCACCTAATGAGGTCCATGGTGGAGCAGTTGAATCCGGCACCTCATCAAGAAACGGGCCGGAAGGATCTGATTTAAATCTCAATGCCCCCATTCTGCCCTCATCGAATACCCCGAGTAAATAATCAAGATCATGAAGGTTTTTCGATTCTCTCCCCTCCTCGTGAGCTTTTAGATGTTCTCTTCTTTGCATCAGTGTACGGCCCCATGAATCAGGCATCGAATCAAGGAATATTCCAAAATTATCTTTATTGTTGGGATACTGCGGTCCTGAATACCATCCGAGATCAGGATCAAGCATTAACTGTTCCCTTGAAGAGATCCAGTTTCTGTTATATTCAAAGCTGAAAGCCTGCCTGCCTTTTCCAAACGAAGCTGAGAGGATTCCAATAATTTTCGGATCTTTCATTCCTCTCCAATGGGCAAAAACCCAGATGTCTGCCTTTGATTTATCCATTTTACCTCTCACTTAACAGTTTAAGATCCTGAAGTCTTCTCCCAAACTCATCATCTGTAGCAAGCTTTAAAAAATCATCCTGGAGACCAAGAACCCTCATCACATTAAAATATGCTCCAAATGAGACCCTCGCATCTCCATTCTCGATTCTTGCAAGGGTTGAACGGTCAATTCCGGCTCTTTCAGAGACCTGAAGAGCGGTTAAGCTCCTTCTTTTCCTTGCAAGTTTCAGGTTCTCTCCTACTTTTTCAAGAATTTTCTGATGCTTTGGGAAAAGTACCTGTTTTTTTGAGTTCATGTTAAATGTAGTATATTATCCACAAATATAACTATTTTGCGGATAATATACAGCATTACTTTCATAAATTGTAAGTCTTATGACTTTTATCTGACTGAAAGCAGGCCAGGCATACAGATTACAGAGTGGGTGTGAGAGCGAGTTTGAGTCAGCCCGAATCATTGCATTGAGTCTGTTTTAAAAAAGATTCACATACTCCTCAGGTATACGGTCAATACTGCTTATACGGATATCCTTATACCAGACCTCAGCGGCCTCACTTTGAAGCTGAATTTTTCCCGAAACCAGGGGGAAAGTACCCTTATCTGTTACATATCTCGAGTTCTTAAGTACCATAACAACCTTCCCATTCACGATATGGATACTTTTATCTCCAAAACTAATGAGCTCAAGAGTGGTCCAGTCATTTTGAGGGCTTTCATAATTCGCACTTCTCAGACAAAATCCCATCCTGCCAGTTCCTGATCCAACAGGCAGAAATGGCTGCCCGGCATCGGCCACTGTATTCATCGATCCTTCAGGGAGGAAGGCTCTCACGTCGATTGCTGAATTTTTTATCGACCAGTAATCACCGGCATGACCCTCCATTACCTGGAATTCCTGTCCGAGCATCCATGAACGCCAGAAATCGACGCCGCACTCGCCGGTTGAATTGTAAAGAACCCCTGAATCCATGAGTTTATCGAGCCTCGGTTCCCATTTCTTACTGCCCCATTTGTATTTCAAAATAAGGTGGTAATTACTGAAATCCTCTTTCGTGAAAATACAACCGTAAATCTCTCCTGTAATGTGAAGGACAGGCTCGCCGTTAACCATTTCAGCAGTGAATACTCCGGCTTCATTCTTATTGTACCCAATAGGGGTCAATGGTTTGCCATGCTGATCGACAGGTTGTTCGCCTTTAAATGAGTTCGTCAGCCTGTAGCTCTGATAGATCTCCCACTTCGATAAATCCTTGTCGAGAAGATTAATCCATTTTACCTGATCAGTTCTTAACGAACATAATACAGAGATCAGAAAAACAAGAATGACTGACGGCAAAAACTTCTTCATTTTCATTTAGTTTTAAGAGAGATTATATAGATATATCCATGATCAAAAATAATGGTTCATGGAAAACTAAAACGGAATCATTTTTGTGCAGGCCATTCGAACTGGCTTTTATCCATTCTGAAAAAACGTGCTGCGTTATTAAAAAGAATATCTCTTTTCTGGTCTTCCGAGAGATACTGGGCATGTTCAATAACTCCCATAGAAGTCTCGAAGAGTCGGGGCCACATCATGAAATCGGTGCCATACATAATACGTTTTTCAAAACCTGCCTCCACCATTCTCTTTATGTAACTATTCACTTCATCGAGAGGGTAACTCCATATCATTCCTGCTATATCGACATAGACATAAGCATTGGCTCCCATCAGGGCAATCATTCTCTCTGCCATTGGGTAGCCTGCATGCATAACCCAAATTTTCATTTTGGGATGACGGGCAAGAAGATCTTCGAGCAGAAACGGATCACCCAGGGAAGCCCTGAATTTAGGCTGTGTAAGATTTGCCATTCCATTTCCGCCTGTTCCCATATGAATACCCACTGGAATATTCAACTCTTCAGCCACTGCGAAGTAGGGATCGAGCGAAAGATCACTGGGCGAAAGTCCCTCGTATTGCGGAGCAACTTCAGCCATTACCTTGTAAAAACCATTGGTGAGAGAATCGCGGAATGCTTTTACAGTCATTTCTGTTGCACTGCTAATCCCGATACCTGGTATGATCCTTCCCTTGGGTGCTGCTTTTACCCATTTGTGAAGGATCTCAGCATCGCTGAAAGCAACCATCGTCATGTTGAAATCCTTAATGCGACGCATGACTTCATCCTGCATCTCCTTATCGCTTTTTGCAGGCTGAAGCGGATCAACACAATCGAGGCTCATGAACGCTCCTCCCTTCTCATTCGGATCCGAACCAG
>CAIPJU010000753.1 GCA_903865465.1 uncultured Bacteroidota bacterium | reverse complement strand
TGACCCCGTCTGAGGGCTGTTGATTCAATCTCATGTCCCATCCGGCCATAACCAATAATTGCAATATTCATTTATGTTTTTTTGCGAAATTACTTTTTTTTGAAATTGCCTTCATAACTAATAGAGTACAAAATTCTTAAAGAGAAGTTAAATTATTATCTTACATGATAAATTGACTTTGCCAATACCAATTCAATTGATAAAAAGTATATATTGCTGTTAAGAATCGATACGAGATGAAAAGAATAATTTTCCTGAATTTAATGTCATTGATAAACATGATTTATGCGTCCGGACAACAGAAATATGCAGACATGGTCATAATTAACGGCAAGGTAATTACTTTAGACAATGATAAGCCCATCGCGGAGGCTATTGCAGTATCAGGTGAAATCATCACTGCAACCGGATCTACGCGGGAGATAAAAAAACTGATAAAAAAGGGCCAGACAATTGTTATTGATGCACGGGGCAGACTGGTAATTCCCGGTTTCAACGATGCTCATGTTCATTTTGGGCCACTGGATCCTGATTATATTGAGCTGCGCTATACAACCGATCCAAAGGTTATTGCTGAAAAAGTAAAGGCATATGTTGCCAGATCAAAGCCAGGTCAGCTAATTCAGGGCGGGCACTGGGAACACGAAATGTTTACTGATAAAAAATGGCCATCCAGGGAATTAATCGACCCTGTTTCTCCCAACAATCCGGTTGTCCTCAGCAGGGCCGACGGACACTCTGTTCTTGTAAACTCATATGTACTCCGAGCTTCAGGAATTACAAGGGATACTCCCAATCCTTTTGGAGGAGAGATTCAGAAGGACCCTGTTACAGGAGAGCCAACAGGTATTTTAAAGGAAAATGCCCAGAGCCTCATCAAAACCAACGAGGTAAAAATTGTAAGAACTGAGGCAGAAGAATCTGAAAGAACATTGCAGGGTTATCTGCTTGCTCTTAAAGAGGCCAGGGAATGTGGAGTAACAAGCGTTCAGGTCCCGGGAAACGGTGACTTCGAGTTTTATAAACAACTTCTTGATAAAGGATTGCTTACCTGCAGGATCGATATCGGACAAAGTCTTACCGGAGATACTTCCCTCCTTTCGCAATTTGCTGCTCTTGAAAAAAAATATCCCCGAACCGGCAACTGGATTCGATTCGGTTATCTTAAAGCATTCATCGACGGTACCATGGGGTCAGGAACTGCACTCATGTTCCAGCCTTTCTCTGATAATCCCTCCTCTTCCGGTCTTGCACTGATGCCTTACCAGCTTTTTGAAAATATGGTGCTTACTGCTGATAAGCTTGGTTTTCAGATAGGGGTTCACGCCATTGGCGACAAGGGAAACAACTGGGTACTGAATGCTTATGAAAAAGCACAAAAAACTAACGGCAAACGCGATAGCCGTCATCGTATTGAACATGCGCAAACTCTTATTCCATCTGATATACCCCGGTTTGCACAACTGGGGGTTATCCCATCCATGCAGCCGACACATTGTATATCAGATAAAAAATTCTGCGCGAAACGCATTGGAACTGAAAGAGCAAAAGGTGCCTATGCATGGAAGAGCCTTGCAAATACAGGTGCGATGCTTGCCTTTGGAACTGATTACCAGGTTGAACCTCTGAATCCGATGGAAGGTCTATATGCCGCTGTTACCCGCAAAGAGAGATTAGGCGAAATTGGTGAAGGATGGTTTCCCGGGCAAAAACTATCCATGACCGATGCTATTAAATACTATACCCTTGGTTCGGCTTATTCACAATTCATGGACGACCGGAAAGGATTGATACGAAAAGGATTTCTGGCCGATTTGGTTATTACAGATAAGAACCTTCTTGAGATTCCTGAGAATGAAATTATGAAAACCAGGATTGACTATACTATTGTCGGTGGTAAGGTTGTCTATTCATCCGGACATTGATGATTATTCACTGGTCGGCTTAATTCAGGCAGATCAGGAAGAAATAATTCTGAACAGATTTCCTTATTCCGAAAGAGAGTGCAAGATAGTCATTGCTTCCTCCCTGCATGATCCGCAAAATTGTTTTTCTGCTTTAAAATCTGTACAAACCTGGGGTTTTGAGGGGCTTAAATAGATTGAACAGCTGTAATCATCAAGAAGGTGAATGCACGTTACGCCTGCTGGTTTACCCTCGGGCATCCCGGGGATAGGTGAAGAAATTGAAAGTGCAATACAGCACGCTCCGCATTTTGTCCGGCATTCCATATTGCAAATATATACCAATATAATAATTAACAAAGCAGAATCACAGGCTGGGTTTACTAAGGAACTTTCATCAGGTACCCTTCCCCTGGCTAAGGTTATGCATATTAAATTTTGTACTTTTACATCAAATACAAGTGATGAGAATTGACATTTTAACTGTTCTTCCGGAACTGCTCGAGAGTCCGCTGAACTATTCAATTGTAAAACGGGCCAGGGACAAAAAGCTGGTGGAAATTAACTTAATAAACCTCCGCGACTTCACAAGCGACAAATACAAATCGGTTGATGATTATGCATTTGGCGGAGGAGCAGGCATGGTAATGATGAT
>CAIPJU010000752.1 GCA_903865465.1 uncultured Bacteroidota bacterium | reverse complement strand
CGATCTGTATGCCGTTCAGTTGCTTGTCGACATAGTTGCAAAAGGAGGTAACCTTCTGCTTAACATAGCGCCCGATCAGTATGGTCAGTGGGATGACGGAGCCTACAAGCTTCTTGGTGAAATCGGGAAATGGATGAAGGTGAACAGCGACGCTATATATGAAACACGGGCACTGGCTCCATATAAAGAGGGTAAGGTTTGCATTTCCAAAAAAGGAGAACATACCATTTTCCTCTATTATCTGGCTGAAGATGGAGAATCGGTTCCGTCACTAATCGAAATGAAGTCATTTGCACTTCCTTCAGGTGCTAAGCTTTGTGTGAATGGTACTAAAACAGCCCTGAAGTGGAAAAAAGAGGGAAGCGGGTTTACTATTTTCATTCCTGAGAAAATAAGAAAATCGCCCCCCTCCGATTATGTATGGGTAATAAAAGCAACATTCTGATATTCAAGTTGCTTCTCCTTCCCCTAAGCTGTAATATTAACCTTCGAACAGGCTTCCAAGGATCGATCCGGCTTCTTTATGGGTATTAGCTCCTAAAGGCGACAGGGCCCTGATAAGTTTACGTATAGGCATTGACTGCAGCCATACTTTTCCTGTTCCCCTGAGGGTGGCAAGGAAGAGTCCTTCGCCACCGAATACCATTGATTTGAGGCTGCTGACAGCTTCAATATCGAAGTCTATTGATGGGTCGAAGGCAACAACACAACCGGTATCAATGCGGAGTGTTTCGTTATTAAGTTGCCGTTCAATTACTGTACCCCCGGCATGGATGAAGGCTTTTCCGTCACCTTCGAGTTTCTGTAGAATAAAACCTTCCCCTCCGAGCAGGCCTGATCCTATTTTACGGTTAAGGGTGACAGAAAGCCTGGTTCCAAGGGCAGCACATAGGAAGCCATCTTTCTGGACAATCAGACTGTTTCGAACCATGTTCAGGTCGATTGGAACTATAGTGCCCGGATAGGGGGCTGCGAAAGCAACATGGCTTTTGCCATAACCATGATTGGTAAAATGAGTAAGGAACAGAGACTCTCCGCTAATAATTCTGGAGCCTGCCGAGAGGAGTTTTCCCATCAAACCCTGGTTCGGAGTTGAGCCATCGCCCATTCTGGTCTCAAAAGTGATGTCCTGTTCCATATAAACCATTGCGCCAGCTTCGGCAATTACGGTTTCATTAGGGTCGAGTTCAATCTCAACGAACTGAATGTCGTCGCCGAAAATCTTATAATCAATGTCATTCGATACCATATTTTTATTTTTAAGTTGAAGAGTACAAATTTAAATAACCAGAGTGATATAGTATCGGGTTTTTGTATACATTTTTTAACTTCCGGGAAGTTTACCCGCATGTATCATTTGCTGATATTATAATTATTATTTTGGAATGCACCACGTCTTTTTTAATTCATGGATCAAAAAACTTCAATCTATTCCAGGGGACTATATCAATTCCGTTACTTCTGTTTTGAGTTGATTTTCCTGAATAAATAACTGCTCCCCGTTTAATTCCGCTGATATTTAACCAGTAGAGTAATCCTTTGAAAAAATCATTGTTTATTGTTGCACCGGATTTTATCTCGACTGGGAATAAACCGCTCATGTCATCTATAATTACATCTATCTCATGACCAATATTGTCTCTCCAGAAATATAGTTTTTCACCTTTGGCACGATTGTAACTCTGTTTTATCAGTTCACTTACAATAAGGTTTTCGAAAATACTCCCATAAAGAGGATGAAATTCCAGTTGCTGCTCGCTATGTATGCCAAGCAGTGAACAAATCAGTCCTGTATCATAAAAATACAGTTTTGACATTTTAACAATCCTTTTATTGAAATTCCTGTGATGTGGTTGTAATCGGAATGCAATGAAACTATTTTCCAGGATTCCTATCCAGGAAGTTATTGTTTTGTTGTCAACACCACATTCAAGAGCCAGGTTGCTCATATTCAGGAGCTGTCCGATTCTCCCGGCACATAACCTTATGAATCTCTCAAAGATATTGAGATCTGTGATATTTTTTAATTGTCTTACGTCACGTTCTATGTATGTTCGTATGTAATTTGCATACCATTTGTCCGGATCAACAGGTTGATCAAAAACAGGAGGATAAGACCCTTTAAGCATTTGAGATTGGACCTCCATTATTTGATCTGATGGCAATTCCCCAAGAGTAAATGGCAGGAGATAGAGGTAGGCAATTCTTCCAGCAAGACTCTGGGAAATACTTTCCTGAAGCAAAAAATTGTTGGAACCTGTCAGAATGAATTTGCCCGTTGCGTTGTCTTCATCCAGTACCTGCTGCAGATATGAAAATAATTGTGGTGCCCGTTGGGCTTCATCAATTACAGCACCCCTGTTATATCTTGAGAGAAAGCCCCTTGGATCTTCAAGGGCAAAAGCTCTTTCATCCGGATTCTCCAAACTGACATAGGGCTTATTGTTAAATACATATCTTGTAAGAGTAGTCTTACCTGACTGCCTTGGACCGACAACGGCGACAGCTTTAAATTGTTGCGATAATTTAATAAGTTCACTTTCTGCTTCACGTCGGATCATAATGTAAATTTACAAAACAGGAATCAGATTCCCAAATTGTAATCCTTTTTTAATAATTTATATACCAACTGCTTTTTGCAAACTGCCAAATTTTAATATTACGGCAGTATTGAATTAACATAACAGAAGTTGAAATTATCAGAATGTAATATGTTTTTTGCCGATTATAATATTTTGTCTCTCTTTTAACATTCTTATGGCAGTAATAAATAGAATAAATAAAATTACTATTTTTGCCGCATACAAGGGTTGTTAGCTCATCCCGATAGCTATCGGGAGGTTTAGAGCAAATAACGCTAGGTATGAATGAAGAAGGGTTGTTAGCTCAGTTGGTTTAGAGCATTACCTTGACAGGGTAGGGGTCACTGGT
>CAIPJU010000751.1 GCA_903865465.1 uncultured Bacteroidota bacterium | reverse complement strand
GATGGATAAATTACCGGTGTTATATACATCCAGAGTTGAACACCAAAACCCATTAAATTTGTAAGATCGCGGTATTTAGTGGTCAGAGCGGAGAAAATAATTCCGATACCTAGTCCCAGAAGCGCAAGATTTACAATAATAAGAGGAAGATATAAGATGGACAAGTTAAAGTGGATTTCGTATCCTTTAATAGTATAATATCCCATTACAACAGCAAGCAAAAGGAATTGGATACCAAGCTGTACAATTGACGAGATTATTACTGAAATAGGAACCGCAAGCCTCGGGAAATATACTTTGCCAAAGATCGACGCATTACTTGCAAATGTAGAAGAGGTGCCATTTAAACAGGCTGAAAAGTAACTCCATCCTACTATTCCTGAGAGATAAAAGAGTTGCGGTGGAACTCCATCTGTCGGTATCTTGGCAATGCCTGCAAATACAAGGGTGTACATCAAAGTGCTTATAAGCGGATTGAGAATAAACCAGAAGGGTCCCAGGATGGTCTGCTTATAACGGGAAACAAAATCGCGTCTAACAAAAAGCATTATCAGGTCGCGGTAATCCCAGATCTCTTTCAAATTTATATCAAGGAGATGACGCTTGGGGCTCATTACCACGTCCCACTCTCCTGGATCAAGATCAGACATTGCAGATTTTGTGCTCAAGTTTAAAAATGTTTATTGTTTAATTAAATATTCAATGTTGAAAAAGCCATACTATCTGACAGACTTGCGAGTTTAAAAACGCTTAAATCTTTTTAAAAAGGTACCTGCGAGGTATTCACTGATAACAAACAACCCCCTATTCCCCAACCAGGGTGGAACTAATTTCATTAATCTTCGGTATAATAGCCTTTTACATCTTTTTTTCGCTTTTTGCCATAACCGTATGAGTAACCATAACCCCCGTAATAACGACTGCCGTAGTATGTGTGACCGTAATAGTAGCCGTAACCATGATAATAGTTATAGCGCATGCCGTACCCATAGTAACCACTAAGGCTGATGTCGTTCATAACGATGGTCATGTTTTTTAGTTCACCCTGCTGCCGTAGCTGTTCCATCATGTCAAGGGAGTTCTTTGATGTATAACGCTGACGTACAATGAAAATGTTTATATCTACGTCCTTTGAAAGGAGAAGGCCGTCGGTCACAAGTCCTACTGGCGGAGTATCGATGAGTATGAAGTCATAGTCCTGTTTTGCCCTAAGAATGAATTCCTTCATTAGTTTACCCTCAATAAGCTCGGCAGGGTTTGGAGGACGAGGTCCAGCAGGAACATAACTAAGGTTAGCGACCTTTGTCTTTTTAACAATATCTTCATATCTGCTATTACCACTCAGATATGTGCTCATACCTTCCTCATTGCCAATGTCGAAAACTTTGTCCATTCGCGGCTTGCGGAGGTCAAGACCTATAAGCAGTACATTTTTGCCAAGCATTCCAAGCATTGCTGCAAGGTTTACAGAGAAGAAGGTTTTACCCTCACCACTGACGGTTGATGAAACAGCAATAACTGCTGTTTCATTCTCCTTAATAAAGTATTTCAATGTAGTACGAACTGATCGGAAGGATTCAGCCAGGGAGGAGCCGGGTTTACGGGCGACTGGGATATCGGAACCTGAATCGCTGTGCCCTATGAAGCCAATGACGGGGATCTTTGTCATTTTTTCGATATCCTTCTTGTCTATTATCTTATCATTAAAGAGTTCGATTACAAAAAGTAAGCCCAAAGGGATTATCAATCCTAGTAATAATGCATAGGTATAGTTCTTTGTAATTGTGGGCTTTATCTGGGCTGCTGTGTAACCTGTTGCCTTATCAATAACTTTGTTGTCGGGGATATTAGATGCCTTTGCAATTCCCGCCTCGGAGTTTTTTTCGAGAAGATAGGAATAAATAGTACTATTCATATCAGCCTTTCTTTGTATGCCAATATACTTTCGCTCAAGCAATGAAAGATCACCTAACTCGCCTTCTATTGAAGCTACCTTTTCATCGGTTTTGGCAATAAGCCCCGTCAGGTTTGAAATATTGTTTTTCACATTCTCCATCAGTGCGGCACGAGTCTCCTCTTCACGTAAGTGCATATTCAAGGTGGCTGGTTGCCCGGTACCAATATTAATTTCTATCTTATTAATTTCTTTCTGTAAACCGGTAAGTTCATTTATGAGTGCCCCAAGCAAAGGATCGGAAATGCCCATTAACGATGGGG
>CAIPJU010000750.1 GCA_903865465.1 uncultured Bacteroidota bacterium | reverse complement strand
TCACAGAATTTCTCGAAACCTCTCAGTTCAGGGACCTGAAAATATACATTGTTCACCTCCCCCTCATCGTTGAGAAAAATTTCTATCTTTCCATGACCTTCAAGCCGGGTGATGGGGTCAATAGTAATTCTTTTCATAATACTTTTCTCCTTATTAGCGAGACCGGCAGACTAAACCTATAAAATAATCCTGCAGGATCGGGAATGTCTTCCAGAATTCTGCTAATTTCTTCCGGTTCCTTTTCATCAATAATCCCGGCGACGGCCGACATCATTTTGGCTCCCGGATCTGTAATATTCATTGGAGGGCCATAACAGCCCCTGCAAGGAGCATTACCTTTGATGCAGCGGTAGCCGCATCCCGCGCGAGTTGCAGGGCCCATACACAAGAGCCCCTGTTCCATGAAGCAGGTAAGGCCATCATCAATGATTTCCCACGGGCGGTAAAGCTTTCTTATTTTCTTATTTTCTGTTTTGTGGCGTGTACATTCATCACATTGGGCTTTTGTACCGGAACCAATGACCGAACCTTTTGGAGGAAGTTCTGCTCCTGAGACGATTGAAACAAAAACATCAATGAGCCTTTCCGACTGAGGCGGACAGCCTGGGATCATATAATCAACATCAACCACCTGCGACAGGGAACGGACATCTTCATAAAAAGATGGGATAGTCAGCAGACCTTCAGCAGCTTCAAATTTGGTCTGAGGAACTATGTTACCCGGATTAATGACAGATTCACTCTCTTCGTAAACTCTTCTGAAGAGATCTTCCTTCGATGAAAAATTAGCAAGACCAGGAATCCCGCCAAGATGAGCGCAACTACCATAAGCAACAAGAATCCTGCTTTTTCTCCTCAACAACTTTGCCATATGTTCGTTTTCGCTGTTCCTGATGGCTCCGTTAAAAAGTGTAATATCAATGAAATCATCTGCCATTTCTTCAACATCAGCATATTTGATATCCATGGCAATGGGCCAGAACACAATATCGGCTGCTGCGATGATGTCGAAAAGCTTTTCGTGGACATCAAGCACCGATACGCAACAACCTCCGCAGGATGAGGCCCAGTAAATGGCTATTTTGAGTTTTGGCTTTGCTTCCTCCATCTTCTCTCATTTATTTTCGGTTGAAAGTGTCATGGTCTTTTTGACTTTGGAAGGTCCAAGTTCGGCAATAGATTCTGTGAAGGAGTTTACGAGATCGGCAAATTGTTTGCCTTCACTTGCACTGATCCATTCAAGCTTCAGTCGTTCCGACTCAATACCCATTTGGGTGATATATTTTTGCAGCAGGAGGTACCTCCTGAGGCAACGATAATTTCCCTCCTGATAGTGGCAGTCGCCGGGGTGGCAACCGCATAAAAGGACTCCGTCAGCCCCTTTCAGAAATGCATTAAGCACAAAGGTAATTTCAATCCGGCCGGAACACATTACTCTGATGGATCTGATATTTGATTTGTATACCATTCGTGATGTGCCCGCCAAATCAGCACCAGTGTATGAACACCAGTTGCATAAGAAAGCAATAATCTGGGGCCTGAATTCCATATTACTTTTTCTTTAATCAAAGAACGCGCTTATTCCGAAGGAAACTGACAATAGCTTGTCCTATGAAATATATAAAGAATATGTGAAATTTTCTATGACATATCTCATACTTAATGATTTAATGAGATATTATGTCCTTCCCTTCAGGCAAAATGGAATCAATTGATTATTATTGATTTATAATCCGGTTAATCAAAATCAGAACTTTTGATAGGATCTCGGGGTAGTT
The DNA here is from genome assembly GCA_903865465.1 of uncultured Bacteroidota bacterium. Taxonomy (GTDB): domain Bacteria; phylum Bacteroidota; class Bacteroidia; order Bacteroidales; family VadinHA17; genus LD21. The sequence goes on along the minus strand of CAIPJU010000750.1, from coordinate 1,039 downwards.
ATTGTTCATAACAGGGCTTAGATTTTCGCTAAATTCAAGATCCTCAATTATCCCTACTGCAATTATATGAAGATCGGATGTCAGTTTCATTCCCAGGACATCACCAAGCCTGAGAGCAGTCAGGAAGTTTACATCGTGAAGGTTCGAAAGATTCGATGTCTCTGGAAAATCATCAGGAATGAAATAATACACTTCGCCTGGTCTGCCATCCCTTGTATGAATTGCATCTATGAAAACAGCTCTGTCAAAGCTGCGAAGGTTCTCCATAATTTCAAGACCTCCGCAACTTGCAGTTTTAAATTGCAGATCACGATCATCAATCATAGATGCAAGATCTTTAACAAGACGGGGTCCTATCCCATCGTCCGAGAGGATCTCATTACCCACACCGAGTATCAAAGTATTTCTACTCATCAACAGAGGATGATTGAATAATAAATTATTTCAATATGCTAAACTTCACTGAATTTTACAAGCATCTGCCGCTCCTCATCCCATAATCTGAGAAGAAGTGACTCGAAGGCTGAAAAGAAAGTAACCGGTATAACATCCTGGAATATAGGGTTTTCGTAGTGACACCTTTTAAGATTGTAATTAGGTATCAACGGACTAAGATGGTGTATGTGATGAAAACCGATATTTCCTGTGAACCAGTTGAGCAATGAAGGCAGCTTAAACAGAGAGCTCCCTTTCAGCGCGACAGTTTTATAATCCCACTCATCGGTTTTTGCCCAGACTACATGCCTGAATTGATGCTGAACATAAAAAAGCCAGACACCGTGTCCGCAACCAATAATAAGAATTGGGATCTGTATCATGAGATAAGTCTTCCAGCCAATCACCATCATGAGCCCCGCAATACAGACGGCAAGAGCCATGTTTGTCAAATAGACATACACTTTCTCCTTTAATGTCATATTTTTATTTGTAAACCTGTTTCCTATAACAAATATGATAATGGGAGCAATCAGGAAGAGAACCACCGGACTCCTGTAAACACGGTAATAAAACTTTCTGAATGGAGTGAGTTTCCTGTACT
>CAIPJU010000749.1 GCA_903865465.1 uncultured Bacteroidota bacterium | reverse complement strand
TGAATGCATTAATCTTTAACCTTGTAGTCTATATTATTATAGCAATTATACTGATAACAGCATATACTGATTTAAGTAAGATACTATTGGCTGAGATAATGTGTATATTGGTTTTGCATCGGGAAATAAGTCATAAATCAGAATTGCTGCCTAAAATCCTGTAAAAGAGAATGAAAACTATCCGAAAAATCATACCGTTTTTTAATTCTACTTTGCAGATTTTAAAAACCGTCCTGTTTTTACCCTTTATCCCCAAGGGGAACAGTCCGATTTTTCAGTTTTCACCCCACGGGGCCGGGTAAAAAAGCTGAAAACCTGATTGGATTTAAATCTGTCAAAGAAGAATTGTTATGTCTTTGCTAATATAACCATAATAGAATATAATTGGAAAAAGTGCTCAGATAAATAAAATGGTTTAAAAACTAATTAATAATCAGTAGTCTCGAGGGATGAGATAGTTACTGTATAAACCGATTAGCTGCCAGGTCAGATCGGGATTTAAATCATAATAGATATATTTGTTACAAATAAAAATACCGATATGGCCAGATTTCAAAGGATAGAAGTAGCTGTAAAAATGAATGAGACAGGTATCATTCCTCTTTTTTATCACAAGGATCCGGAAATATGCAAAAATGTAATCAAAGCATGCTATGCGGGTGGTATGAAAGTATTTGAATTTACCAACAGGGGCGATTTTGCTCATGAAATCTTTGGCGATCTGGTTAAATGGGCCGAAAAGGAGATACCCCAAATGATAATGGGAGCCGGTTCTGTTGTCGATGCAGCCACTGCATCCTTGTATATTCAGCTGGGAGCAAATTTCATTGTTTCTCCTGTTCTTAATCCGGAAATGGCAAAAACATGCAACCGGAGAAAGATCCTGTGGTCCCCTGGATGCGGAACATTGTCGGAAATCAATTATGCAGAGGAACTTGGCGCCGAAATAGTAAAAATATTCCCAGGATTATCTGTTGGCGGCCCTGACTTTGTGAAAGCCATTAAGGGTCCTTGTCCATGGACCAGCATCATGGCGACGGGAGGAGTCGAACCAAATGAAAAAAGTCTCAGGGAATGGTTTAATGCAGGAGTATCGTGCGTGGGTATCGGATCGAATCTTATTACAAAAGAGATTATATCCGATAATAAATGGGATGAACTTTCAGAAAAGATTTCTGAAGTAACTGCAATAATTAAAAAACTCAGAAATAACTGATCGTTCCCTCTCTTCTGTTTTTATCAGACTCCGGGAGCCCTGAACAATTCTATGCTAGAGATGCAGGGACAGGCCTTCGACTTCCCGATCGAAACTTTTATTTTAGTCGCCTTTTCAAGGGGAAACTTCCGGATAATCTTGTAACCAATTGTAGTTCCGTCAATAAGATGTTTCCACTGACCATTTATGAATGCATCAACACCGAATTTCTGAACTCTCTGTCCAAGTTTAATATATTCCTGAATAAGTATCCTGTTTACTTCAGTTTCACCACCAAGATCAATAATTATATCTCCCGATTTTTCTGAATCATTTGCTGTCCAATAGGTTTCAGGATTTCCATCATTTACATTCGACCCTTCAAATCCTTTTCCACGGCATACCGAAACATCAACCTTTTTACCTCTGGCAAGCTCTCTTTCAAATTCTTTTGTAAGCAAGTCCCTGAAGGCCTTAAGCGATTTAATATCATTATTATGAATCAGTCCATCCCTGTCGGGCGGGACATTCAAAATTAAATTGCTGTTTCTCCCAATGGAAGAATAATAAAGGTCCATAAGGTTTTGAGGTGTGCGTACAAGGGAGTCTTGAGACGGGTGATAAAACCAACCCGGACGAATTGAGACATCGACTTCAGCAGGCACCCAATATTTTCCATCTTCATGCCCCTCTCCAAGTATCGAGGCAAAATCGCCGCCAGGGTACATATCGTCGCGTTTAAGCAGGCACCAGTTTGTAAGGCTCCCCAAACCGCTTTCGTTGCCCACCCAACGAACATCGGGGCCGGCGTCACTGAAAATAACGGCTGAGGGCTGTAATTCCCTGACTATCTTATGTGTATTGGTCCAGTCATAAAAAGTTTTATTATCTATTTTTCGGACCTCCCTTTTTCCTCCGTAGTAACCATCTCCGCCATTCGCCCCATCAAACCAGACTTCAAAAATATCACCGTATTCAGTCAGAAGTTCCTTCAGCTGATTCCTGTAATAAACAAGATATTCCGGAGTACCGTAAACTGGACTATTCCTGTCCCAGGGTGAAAGGTAGATGCCAAGTTTAAGACCATATTCGTCGCAAGCCTGTCTTAGTTCCCTGATAACATCGCCTTTACCGTTTTTCCAGACAGAATTTTTAACCGAGTGTTCCGTGTATTTTGATGGCCACAGGCAGAAGCCGTCATGATGCTTGGCGGTAATGATAATGCCTTTCATTCCGGCCTCTTTTGCCACCCTGGCCCATTGCCTGCAATCGAGCCTGGCAGGGATGAAAACGGACTCCTTCTCGTCGCCATAGCCCCACTCCTTATCGGTAAAAGTATTAACGGTAAGGTGAGCAAACATATAAAAAGCCATCTCATGCCATGCCAGCTGACTTGCTGAAGGCACAGGTCCATAAGGAGCAGGTGGGGCAACCTGGGAAGAAGCAGAAAAGCTTATTATTGCTAAGAGTAAAATGAGGGCTTTTTTCATGTTCCGGATTTTTGTTTCAACTCTCAGTGTAACTTCGTGCTCCTCTGTGTCTCTCAGTGTAACCAAAAAGCAAGATTACAGAGAGAGCCACTGAGGAAGAGAGAGTTCCACAGAGGGATTTATCTATTTAGTAAGATCTTTAACTCTTATATTTCTGAATTTAACTTCAGAACCATGACCAAGGAACCCTATATGTCCGCTGGCATTTTTAAGTCCAGGATGATTATTATGGTCCATTGTTCCATTATCGCGCGGACCGGCAATATCGCCGTCGACTATAACAGTACCGTTCAGAGTAACGGTTATTCTGCTTCCCTGAGCCCTGATCTCCTCATAATTCCATTCTCCAACCGGTTTCTGAAATCCCCTTCTTGCAGGAATAACTACATAAACGGAACCATGATACTGATATGGCTGAAGGCTGGCGTACACAGGTGCTGTATCATCAAGAACCTGGATTTCCATTCCCACATAGGCAGCATCCCCGGTAAGAGGAGCTCTTATCCCTATCCCATTGTTGGCAGCAGGGGTCAGAAGGAACTCAAATCTGACAACAAAATCGGAGTACTCTTTTTCGGTATAGAGGTTGCCACCTGAACCTTCGCCTGGTTTAATTACTACCATTCCATCCTCTGCCCTGTATGCTACTTTATCGCCGATCCAGTTATCGAGATTCTTGCCATTAAATACAGCTTCGAAACCGTCTGCCTTTTCTTCAGCAGTAAGGTTAAATTCCTTTTCGCTTATCTCTCTAATATATACATCCCTGAATTCCAGATCAGTACCATGTGCCTGAAGTTCAACCGG
>CAIPJU010000748.1 GCA_903865465.1 uncultured Bacteroidota bacterium | reverse complement strand
TTCCCTCTAAGTAGGGTTTATCATAAAGGCCATGTGAAATTGAGATATCCTTTAATCCTATTCTTGTTCTGGATGAGAGAATAAGACGAAGAACCGCATGACAGGTGATATAAGTGGCCCTGTCAGAATCAAACATAAATTTATCAGCCCTGTTTTTTTCCTTCTCAGAGATACAGGACTTTAATCTATCATAAATTGTCTCAAGGTCACTGGTGCGTGCAAAATAGACTTCAGTAACAATTTCTGCTAAATCATCAATTCTTTCAACTGCCGGAAGGAAAGAGCATTTTATGAATTCTGAAGAGGAAATAACGGACATGAAGGAGATCAGTTATCTTTTTCCAGCGTTTTTCTCTTTCATAAACGTCTCTATTTCAGTTGCCAGCAGTTCTGCTCTCTCCTTACCTATGAATATTTCGAGATGTTTGCCTTCAATTTCAACCATTTTGATATTGTTGACTAATGTCTCCCATCCAAGGTATTGATGAGATGAGGGATTTTTTGTTGAACGGAAAAGTAAAATATCACCATCGAACTTATCAGGTTTATATTTCTTTGTGAGGTTCATGTAGGTAATGTACATATAGTCTTTACGCCTCTCTACAGGAACAGGCTTTTTCATTGCTACATACATTTTACAGATGAGGAGTTTCCTTAGTCTTTTAAGTTTAATACGGGGAGGCCTGAGGAAATTCTTCCTTATAATCATATAAAGGCTTTTCTCCCATCTTATGGGTTCCTTCGCCAGCGGGCTGAAAGTATCAATAAGGATGAGCATGTCTACCTTTTTCCCCGCTTTTTGTAAATGAACAGCCATATCATAAGCAAGGACGCCTCCGTATGAGAATCCGATAAGGCTGTAGGGTTCATTCGGGCAAATCTTCAATACCTGAGCCAGGTAATCTTCGCCCATCTGTTCAACACTGGTATATTTTATCTTCTCGCCATCAGAACCGGGGTGAAAGAAACCAAAGACAGGCTGGTCGCAGCCAAGGTGATCGCTTATGATATAATTGGCATTATCGCCATGAACAATGAACAAAGGCTGTTTTGTTCCTTCTGTATTTATAGGCATCAGGTTGGTAAACTCCTCAGGCCAGTAATATTTAAGGAGCTTGGGCTTAAACTTTTTTAGTTTTTCAATAAGCTCAGGGGTAATGTGTTCTTCCGGGCCCTTGTATTTAAGCTTTGTTCCAGAAAAGGAGACCTGTATCCCCTTCTGATGCAATTCCTCAATAAATTCCTTGATCGTCATATTTCACCACTTACTAGATTATTATCATCATTATTATCAATGCTTTCCGAATGAATTCGATTCTTCTGATTGTGCATTTCAATATCAATCAGTTCTGCAAGATCTCTTATTTTTGGACTGTCGAAGAAAAACCTGAGACCAAGGTCGATGTCAAATGCAGCTCCTATCTTAGAGAAGACGGAAATAGCCATCAGAGAGTTGCCTCCTATATCGAAGAAATTGTCACTAACGGAAATATCCTTTGTCTTAAGAGCATCACACCAAATATCATATATTATCTTTTCATTTGCCGAAAGTGATTCAGCTTCGGAACTCTCCCTGACAACGAATTCGCTAAGATCAATATTAAGAGCATCCCTGTCGGTCTTCCCGTTTATTGTTGTCGGAAATCCTCTCATTAATTTAAAGGCTGATGGCACCATATAAGGCGGAAGCTTTTGCCGTATGGCTGCAGTAATCTCCTTCGGATCCATATTGAAGCTCTCCTTGACGTTCAGAAATGCAGCCAGCCTGAGATCACCTTCCTGAACCTTAACGGGTTTAATAACAGCTTCAACGACTCCTTCAAGCTCTGCTATTACAGCAGCTATCTCCCCAATTTCGACCCTGAATCCCCTTATTTTCAACTGATTGTCAATCCTTCCATGAAACTCTATGTTTCCGTCCGGGAGCCAGCGTGTATAATCACCGGTTCTGTAAAGTCTTTCACCCGGCCGCAAGGGATGCTGAACAAAACTCCTGCTGTTAAGTTCTTCCCGGTTAAGATAGCCCATCGACAACCCGTCGCCTCCGACAAATAATTCCCCTATTACTCCGACAGGCTGGTAATTCAAATGGCTGTCAAAGATATAAGCTGTCGAATTACTAATAGGTTTTCCAATTGGGATATTGGTTTCATAATCCTTTTCAATAAGGAAAGTGGTCGAGAAAGTTGTATTCTCAGTAGGGCCATAACCATTTATTACCTTAAGTGATGGGTTACTATTCCTAACCCTGTTGATATGCTGTGCAGAGAGTACATCTCCACCCGAAAGCAGGTATTTTAGTTTTCTGAAGATATCAGTCCTGCTCTCGGCAATCTGCGTGAAGAGGGCAGATGTAAGCCAGAGAACGGTTATATTATTATTTAGTAGTTCTTCTCCTAAACTCTTCGGACTAAGAATGGTCTCCTTATCTACGACATAAAGAGTAGCACCGTTAAGCAGAGCTCCCCAAATTTCGAAAGTGGTGGCATCAAAAACAATGGCTCCCGTAAGAAGTATTTTGTCTTCATTTGTCAGGTTTATGTAATTTGTATTCCTGACAAGCCTTACAACTCCTTTCTGCCATATCATACTTCCCTTAGGGATTCCTGTAGTTCCGGAAGTGTACATTATGTAAGCAAGGCTTTCGGAAGTGACACCTGAAGGAATTTCAGAATGGTTGTCACTATATGAAGAGAATGAATTCAGGCTGATCTTTGAAATTCCTTCAATACTTAATCCCTCATATTTATCCTGAACGAGTACTATTTTGCTGCCTGAATCCTGAAGAATAAAATTAATCCTCTGAATAGGGTAATCAGGATCGACAGGGACGTAACCTCCTCCCGCTTTGAGAATTGCCAGGATGCCCACAATAATATCAATCGACTTTTCAGCGACGATACCAACAGGCTGATTGTCAGCCACACCGCTATTCCTTAGTGTTCTGGCGAGCCGGTTCGACCGCCAGTCCAGCTCCATATAAGTAAGTGATTTCTCCTTGTAGACAAGTGCTGTCTTACCGGGGTACAATGCAACCTGTTCCCTGAAAAGGTCAATGATGGTTTTGTCTCCAGGATAGCCGGTCGCTGTCTGAGTAAAGCTCTCGATCAATAATTTTTCATCATCTGAGATAAACTGAACGGAATCAACAAGTGAGTCGATATTACTGACCATAATTTCCAGCAGGTTCACGAAGTTCTCCCTTATCCTTAGAATTGATTCGTGTTTGAGGAGATCGGTCGAATATTCTATCTCGCCCTCAATGACAGAACCATTCTCCCAGAAATAGACTGTTATATCGAATGGTGTGATCCTGTCGCTTCCTGCAAATTTTTCGGCTTTGATCCCTTCGAGACTTAAAGGAGTCTCAAAATTATGCTGCCATACAAAACTTACCTGGAAGAGAGGGTTGGAACCGGTGCTACGTTCGGGGTTGATTATCTTCACAACATTCTCGAACGAGAGCTCCTGATGTGCCATGGCATTAAGTGCTGCATCGCCGGTTTGACTTATGACCTTCCTGAAAGTCAGATCATTTCCGTATTTGAGTCGAACAACAACTGTGTTGACAAACATTCCAAAGATATTCTCCAGCTTCGAATGAGGCCGGTATGCTACAGGTAGTCCGATGTTGAGATCATCATCTCCCGAATACCTGTGCATCTCTACTCCGAAGGCGGCAAGCATTGTGGCAAAGAGCGATGATCCCTCTTCCCTGCTTATCTCCCTTAGCTTTTCAGTAAGCTCACTAGTCAGCTTAACAGGTACATAATTGCCTCTTCCTGAAATGTTCTCTCTCCTTGGGAAATCATAGGGGAAATTTATTGCTTTTGATGATCCGGTAAGGTTCTCTTTCCAGAAAGAGGTTAGTTCTTCTGTATTTTTCCCCTTATCACTTTTCTTTTCCCAAAATGCAAAATCGTACTGTTGAATATCAATACTATCAAGATTGATCTTTTTCTCATTCAACAAACTGTTATAGATGACATTAATATCCTTAACAAAGACTGACCATGACCAGCCATCAAAAATAATGTGATGTAAACTAACCCTGAAGTAATATTCATCATGAGCTGTCTTAATAAGGTACAAGCGGAACAGGGGTCCTTTTGCCAGATCGAAAACTGTTTTAAGATCACCTTCGAGTATTTCCCTGACCCTGGTTGTCTGCTCTCCTGAATTTAATCCCGAAAGATCAGTCAAATGCAAATCAGGTTTTACAGGAACTATATCTAAAAAGGGCTCCCCTTCCATTTCTCTTATGACTGAATAGATGGTATGATGCCTGTTGAATAATATTTCAAGGCTTTCACGGAATTTATCAATGTCCAGCGATCCGGTGAACTTAAATGTATGTGGAATTATGTAGGAAGCGACATCGGGATTGAGCTTCCATATCAGCCAGAGTCTTTTCTGGTTCCGGGTCAGAGGAAGGTTTGTAGTGGAAAAAATATGTTCGAGTTTTATCTCCTCCTCTGCTTTCTGTGTCTGGCTGTCGATATATTCACCTGAAAGAATAACACTCGGATGAGCTATGAATGTCTTAAAGGAGATGGTCAAACCAAACTCTTCCTTTAGCCTGTTAAGCAGCCGGATTGTAAGAAGTGAATTCCCTCCCAGATCATAAAAACTGCGTGAAGGAGCAATATCGTTGCTTTTCAGAACTTCTCCCCAAATAGACACTAGCTTTCTCTGTGTTAGTGTAAGTGATTCAAAATCTGCACTTTCTTCTTTTTCAATTTCCTCTATCTCCAGAGCCAGCGCTTTCTTGTTTATTTTGCCGTTGGGCAGGCGTGGAAAGCCAAGCGATGGCTGGAAGAACGAGGGGATCATGTATGCAGGAAGGTTTTCCGAAAGTGCAGTGATCATCTCTTCACGTGTTAGGTTGAAGCTTTCGTCAACATTGAGGTAGGCAACAAGTCGCTGGTCATGTTCATCGAATTTATGAATGGTCACAACAGCCTCCTGCACCGAAGGCATCCTTGTAAGAAGACTTTCGATTTCACCAGGCTCAATTCTGAATCCCCTGAGTTTAATCTGATTATCGCTTCGTCCGAAAAGTTCAATATTGCCGTCAGAGAGGAACCTTCCGAGGTCACCGGTCCTGTATACTCTTATTCCCGTATCGAGATCGATGAACTTCTCAGCTGTAAGGGCAGGCAGATTATTATAACCTTTGGTAACACCACGTCCACCGATGCAAACCTCGCCAGTAACTCCTGCCGGAAGCTCTCGCATATTCCTGTCGAGAATATGAATAAATGTGTTATTTATTGGTTTTCCTATGAGAATTGGAAGATCAGAAGATGTAATGCGGATACAGGTTGAGTAGACAACCGTTTCTGTCGGACCATAGCAATTCCAAAACTCACTGACCTTTGGAAGTATCTGATTTACAAATCCTGGCGTAAGAGCCTCGCCTCCGCATAAACCCTTAATTCGTTTGGATCCCTCCCATCCTGCAGCAAGAACTATGCTCCAGAAAGATGGTGTTGCGGAGATTAATGATATCTGATGCTTTTCAATTAAATTAATCAGAGCAGGGCCATCAGTTGTTTCAGCCGAACTGGCAACAACGACAGTAGCGCCAGCCGACAGAGGCACAAAAAGCTCATAGACCGACATATCAAATGAAAGCGTAACTACCGCAAGCAGGATGTCATTTTCATTTATACCCGGTTTTTCAAGCATGCTCAGGATGAAGTTAACAACTCCGTCGTGATGAACTCTTACTCCTTTAGGTTTACCAGTAGATCCGGAAGTATAAATCATATACGACAATGACTGGTTGTCAATGTTTATTACCGGCTTTGAAGGGCTGAAACCTGAAATCTTATCATTATCAAAGTCGGTAAGGATAATCTTTGTTTCAGGAAAATGGAGGAATTTATCCCTGAGGGAACTCTGTGAAATAAGGACCTTTGCTCCGGAGTCTTCGAACATATAGGCTATCCTGTCGTCGGGGAACATCGGATCCATCGGCAGGTAACAACAGCCCGATTTCAGAATGCCAAGGAGGGCGATTACCGTTTCGGTGGTCCTTTCCATGCATATTCCGACAACATCTCCGCCACTTACACCTATTGATATAAGATAGTTGGCATACTGGTTTGACCGTTTTTCAAGTTCGCCGTAAGAAATTCTGGAATCACCCGAAATCAGAGCTGTCTTAAGAGGGTTCGCAATGACCTGCTTTTCAAAAAGTTCATGGATCAAACATGAGGGGACATCCCTCACTGTATCGTTGAATTCCAGGAGCATTTTCCTGTCTGCCTCCGAAACAATTGAAATGTCTCTTAAAACAGTGTCAGGCTCATCTGCAACCGACTGAGCAAGGGCAATGAAATTATCCTTCATCCGAAGGACTGTTTCCTGCTTCAGGATGTCAATGCTGTATTCTATCTCTCCTTCCACATGGCCACCTCTTTCCCACATATAAAATGTGATGTCGAAGTTAGATGACCTCTCTTTCCCGGAAATCTTCTCACATTTCAAACCCCTGAGGTTTAGAGGCCTGTCGAAGTTATGCTGCCAAATAAAGCCAACCTGGAACAGCGGGTTTACATTGGATGAACGTTCGGGATTTACTATTTCGACTATTGTTTCAAAGGGGAGCTCCTGGCGGGCAATGGCATTGAGCGCAGCATCATTAGTCCGGTGAATAATCTCTTTGAAAGTAAAATCATCTTCATATCTCAGTCTGACCACGACAGTATTAACAAACATACCGAAGATATTCTCGAGTTTGCTATGGGGGCGGTATGAAACTGGAAGTCCAATATTTATATCATCTTCGCCGGAATATTTTTGCATCTGTAAGCCAAAGATGCTCAGCATTGTAGTAAACAGGGATGAGTTTTCAGCCTTGCTGAGCCGCCGTAGTTTGCCTGAAAGGTCCTGCGTGAGGTGGATGGTCTCATATAGCCCACGCCCCGATGGCTGCTCCTTTCTCTGAAAATCATAGGGAAAATTAAGCACTGGTAATGAATCCTTAAGATTTTCCTTCCAAAACTCCTTAAGCTCTGTTATATCTTCAGTTAAAGCATTTTCCTTCTCCCATTGTGCGTAATCGTATTGCTGGTATTCTATCTTCCCAAGTTCAATCTCCCTCTCGTCGAGCAGAGCATTGTAAATCTCGTTCATATCCCTGGCAAAGACCGACCATGACCATCCGTCGAATATTATATGATGCAGACTCATCCGGAAATAATATTCCGAACTCTGGGTTTTTATAAGTAAATACCTGTATAAAGGTCCATTTTCAATATCGAATACCTTTCCTGCATCCTGATTGATGAGGTCATTGACTTTAATATTCCTTTCATCCTCTGGTAATTCAGAATAGTCAATAATGGGCAGATCGACCGGCACAGATTTTAGTTCGATATAGGGCTCTCCTGCCGACTCTTTAATAACAGAAAAGACCACATGGTGCCTGTTGAATAATATTTCAAGGCTTTGTCTGAAAACTTCAATATTAAGATTGCCAGTGAACCTGTAGGTGAATGGTGTTATATAAAGAGGAACATCAGGCTGAAGCTTGGAGATCAGCCATAGTCTTTTCTGGTTCAGTGTAAGGGGAAGGTTGGTAAAAGAGTCATTGTGAACCAGTTTAATCGCCTTTTCACTGCCTCTGCTATGGCTGTCGATATAGCCGGAAGCCTGAAGAACAGTTGAATGTGCAATAAAAACCTTGAATGTCAGGGTTATGTCAAATTCCTCCTTTATCTTATTAATAAGCCTGATTGCCAGAAGCGAGTTTCCTCCAAGATCAAAGAAATCAGCCGAAGGAGATAGGTTCTTAATTTTCAGGGATTCTTCCCACATGGCCAGCAGCTTCCTTTGAGTGGCTGAGAGTGATTTAAAATCTGTTTCCTTTCCTGTTTCCGATTCAGGAACCTGAAATACCAGAGCTTTCTTATTTATCTTACCATCCAACAGCATTGGAAATCCTACCGACATCTGGTAAAAAGATGGTATCATATATACCGGTAGGTTCTGCGACAGCAGATCCGAAATTTCATCCTTTGAAAGTTTAAAACCTTCCTCAATGTTCAGGAAAGCGATTAGCCGTTCATCACTGTCACCGAATTTATGAAGACGTGCCACGGACTCCTTAACTCCCGGAATATTTGTGATCTGGCTCTCTATTTCACCAAGTTCAATCCTGTAGCCTCTCAGCTTCACCTGATCGTCGACCCGGTTAAAAAGCTCTATGCTGCCATCATGGAGGAATCTTCCAAGGTCACCGGTTTTATATACTATTCCCTCCTGCCCCAATAGAATAAATCTATCAGCCGTTAGCTCCGGCCTGTTCAGATATCCTTTTGTGACGCCGGCACCACCAATTGCCAACTCTCCAACAACTCCGATGGGAAGTAATCTGTTACAATCGTCGAGTATAAAAACTTTGGTATTGTCCATTGGCTTTCCAATGACAATCTTTTCGTCGGCACTTGTGATTCTTGTTCCTGTTGAGCAGATAGTAGCCTCAGTGGGTCCGTAGAAATTCCAGAGTTCACTCACCCTGCTCAGCAAATGACGAACCAGGTCGGCAGTAAGTGCTTCTCCTCCGCTCAAGATTCTGAGATCGTATTTACCTGTCCACCCGCATGTTAAAAGAATACTCCATAAAGAAGGAGTTGCCATCATGAAGGTTACATCATATCTATCTATCAGATTAATGACTGAGTTTCCATCCTTGACTTCCTGAACTCCCGGAAGAACTAGTGTTGCCCCATTCGAGAGCGCAAAGAATATTTCAGCGACCGACATATCGAACGATGGTGTCGAAACTGCCAGTATATTATCTTTTTCAGTTGCTCCCGGCACCTTTGAAAAACTCTGGATCCAGTTAGCTACAGCACTATGGTGCACTCTTACCCCTTTTGGTTTTCCAGTCGAACCCGAAGTGAAAATTATATATGCAAGCGATTCAGCATTATAAGTGAGCGAAGGTTTCTCAGTATTGTAGCGGAGAATTGTCTGACTATCGGCATCGATAAAAACTACACTTGTTCCCGGGAAATGTTCAAGCTTATGATCGAGCGAGCTTTGGGTAATCAGTATTTTAGCAGCAGCATCCTGATACATATAGGCAATACGGTCATCGGGAAAGTCAGGATCGAGAGGAAGATAACACCCGCCTGCTTTAAGAATCCCTAAAACAGCAATCAGCATCTCAACCGATCGTTCGATACACACTCCAATGGTCTCTCCCCTGACGATACCGAGTGATATCAGGTGCCGTGCCATCTGGTTTGCCTTTTGATCAAGTTCCCTGTAAGTAATTTCAGTATTGCCCGATATGACAGCTGTTTTTACGGGATGCAACAGAGCCTGCTTCTCGAAAAACTCATGCATCATTAAATCAGGGACCGGAACTGCCGTACTGTTGAATTCAGCAAGCATATGTATATCAGGCTCCGAAACAACTGATATATCATTAAATAACTGATCGGGATCTGTAAGAACTGAGTTGACAAGATGAATGAAGTTATCTCTCAGTCTTAAAACGGTATCGTGCCTGAGAATATCCGTGTTGTATTCAATTTCACCTGCGATATGGTCATTCTCTTCCCACATCACCATTGTAAGATCGAAATTTGAGGACCTCTCTTTTCCGGCTATTCTCTCGCTTCTGATCCCTTCGAGGCTGATGGGTGTGTCGAGTGTATGCTGCCATACGAAGCCGACCTGGAAAAGTGGATTGGCACTCGATGAGCGGTCGGGATTGACTATGTCCACCACAGTTTCAAACGGCAGTTCCTGATGAGCAATGGCATTCATGGCGGCATCGTCAGTAATGCGAAGAATCTGCCTGAATGTCAAATTTTTATCAAAGGTGAGCCTGACCACAACAGTGTTTACGAACATTCCGAAGATGTTCTCAAGCTTTGAATGGGGTCTGTAGGCCAGTGGCAGACCGAGATTTATGTCGTGTTCGCCGGAATATTTCTGCATCTGGATTCCAAAAATTCCAAGCATCGTTGTGAACAATGAAGATCCTTCAAGTCTGCTTACCTGTTTCAGTTTTTCCGTAACATCGGGAGGCAGAACGATCTCCTCGTACCTTCCTTTGCCTGAAGGTTCTTCCTTTCGGGGGTAGTCATATGGGAAGTTAAGTACAGGAGAGGAGTTCTTAAGATTTTTTTTCCAGAATTCCTCCAGTTCATCCTGATCGCCCGAACCAACATTTTCTTTCTCCCATTGAGCATAATCATACTGCTGGAATTCAAGAGGAATGAGATCTGCAGAATCCCCGGTTAACAGGGTGTTATACACCTTATTGAGTTCCTTAACAAGCACAGACCATGACCATCCGTCGAAGATAATATGATGGATACTAATACGTAGTACAAACTCCTCCCTGCCTGTTTTTATAAGGTTAAGCCGGTATAATGGCCCTTCTTCAAGATCAAAAGCCTTGTGCGAATCCGTACTAATAATTGCATCAGTCCGTTCTCTCCTTTCAAATTCAGCCAATTCTGAAAAATCGGAAAATGAAATTGCAGTATCACGCGGTTCTATGTCGATATAAGGTTCGCCATTCTCTTCCCTGATGACCGAAAAAACCGTGTGATGTCTTTTAAATAGCAGGTCAAAACTTCTTTTTAAGATATCGGAATTCAGAGAACCGGTAAACCGGTAAGTATATGAAATAATATATGAAGCTATTTCAGGCTCCAGTTTCCATATAAGCCACATTCTCTGTTGATTCAGAGTCAGAGGCAGATGGTTGTTCCTGTCAATATGGACAAGTTCGATACCCTTTTTGCCCGGCTTGACATGGCCATCGATATAATTTCCAAGTTCAGCTATTCTTGAATGAGCCAGAAATGCCTTAAAAGTCATGGCAAATCCGAGATCTTCCTTGATTCTGTTCAATATCCTGATCGCCAGAAGTGAGGTTCCTCCAAGATCAAAGAAACTTAAATCCGGCGATAAGGCCCTGACTCTTAGAATTTCGCTCCACATTGACATCAGTTTCTTCTGTGTCGTAGTGAGAATGAGACCATCTTTGACCTTTCCGGGCGTCTGTTCCCGTTCACCAAGAAGAAGTGCTTTCTTGTTAATCTTACCATTCGGCAGACGGGGAAAGCCTTCCATCGGCTGGAAGAACGATGGTACCATATAGGCCGGCACATGCTGCGACAGATATGCAGTAATCTCCTCCTTGCTCTGGCTGAAGCCCGGTTCTGTAT
>CAIPJU010000747.1 GCA_903865465.1 uncultured Bacteroidota bacterium | reverse complement strand
TAACAAGGTTTGTTAACAATCTTATGTACAGCGGAAAAAAGAACCTGGCTTTTAAAATTTTCTACGACTCTCTCGATATAGTCGCCGACAAATTTAAAAACGAAGGTAAATCTTCGCTTGAAATCTTCAAGCAGGCTCTCGACAATGTTACTCCCCAGGTGGAAGTAAAGGCTCGTAGAGTAGGTGGCGCAACTTTTCAGGTACCTATGGAAATCAGGTCCGACAGGAAAGTGGCTATCAGCATGAAGAATATGATCCTTTTTGCAAGAAAAAGAACCGGCCATTCAATGGCTGAAAGACTTGCAGCAGAACTGATGGCAGCCTACAAACTTGAAGGGGCAGCTTACAAGAAGAAAGAAGATACACACAGGATGGCTGAAGCTAACAAGGCTTTTGCTCACTTCCGCTTTTAATTATTAGACAGAAGGAATTTTTTTTATGGATAAAAACCTGATATATACCAGAAACATCGGAATCATGGCTCATATCGATGCCGGAAAAACGACGACCACGGAAAGGATTCTTTTCTTTACGGGCCGTACACACCGGCTGGGTGAGGTACATGACGGCAATGCCACGATGGACTGGATGGTTCAGGAACAGGAGAGGGGTATTACTATAACCTCCGCCGCTACCACTACCTTCTGGAAATACAATGGTGATGATTTTAAGATCAACATCATCGACACCCCCGGCCATGTTGACTTTACCGTTGAGGTAGAGCGATCATTAAGGATACTCGATGGTGCTGTTGCTGTTTTCTGTGCAGTCGGTGGCGTTGAACCTCAGTCCGAAACCGTTTGGAGACAGGCCAATAAATATGGTGTGCCCCGTCTGGCATTTATTAATAAGATGGACCGTGCAGGAGCTGACTTTTTCAGCGTGGTACAGCAGATGCAGGAAAAACTCGGAGCTAATCCGGTGCCAGTTCAGATTCCCATCGGAGCTGAAGAGAACTATAAAGGCTTTATCGACCTTATTAAAATGAATGCAGTGGTATTCTACGACGATGCTGAAACGGTAACCCGTTTTGAGGTCGAAGAGATACCGGCATCAATGATGGATGAGGTTGAAGAGTGGCGCGGAAAGCTTATTGAAGCCGTGGCAGGAGTCGATGATACAATTCTTGAAAGGTATCTTGAGGATCATAACTCAATCACTCCCGATGAACTTATGGTTGCTATCAGAAAAGCTGCCATCGACGGTACAATTATCCCGGTAATCTGCGGTTCAGCATTTAAGAATAAAGGAGTTCAGAGCCTTCTCGATGCAGTTATCGCCTACCTTCCCTCACCTGTTGATAAGGGTACCATTACAGGTATCGATCCCAGGACCGATGAGGAGGAGACACGCGAACCTGATAATGACGCACCTATGGCTGCTCTTGCATTCAAGATTGCCACAGATCCTTTTGTCGGAAGACTGGCCTTTATGCGTGTCTATTCAGGAACAATCAATGCGGGTGATACAGTTCTCAATGTCCGTACCGGAAAAAGAGAACGCATCAACAGGCTGTTCCAGATGCATGCAAATAAACAAAACCCAAAAGAGAGTATCTCAGCAGGCGATATTTGCGCAGGTGTAGGTTTTAAAGACCTCAAGACCGGTGATACCCTCTGTTCAATCAACAAGCCGATTCTACTTGAAACAATGGATTTCCCCGAACCGGTAATTGGTGTTGCAATTGAACCCAGAACGCAGGCTGATGTCGATAAATTATCACTTGCTCTTAACAAACTTGCAGAAGAAGATCCCACATTCCAGGTGAAGACCGACCTCGATAGTGGTCAGACTGTGATCCATGGCATGGGAGAACTGCATCTTGAAATACTTATCGACCGCCTCAAAAGGGAGTTCAAGGTCGAATGTAACCAGGGAGCACCCCAGGTTGCCTATAAGGAAGCTATCACTACTACCGGAGAGTTCCGCGAAGTATTCAAAAAGCAGACGGGAGGAAGAGGCAAGTTTGCCGATATTATCTTCGAACTCGGACCTGCTGACGAGAATGTAAGAGGCCTCCAGTTCATTAATGATGTAAAGGGCGGACATATACCAAAAGAGTATGTTCCATCGGTTGAGAAGGGTTTCCGCGAGGCAATGTCCAATGGTCCTCTTGCCGGTTTCCAGCTCGAAAGCTTAAAAGTAACACTGAAAGACGGTTCGTATCATCCGGTTGACTCCGATGCACTGTCGTTTGAAATAGCAGCCAAACAGGCCTTCAGGAAATTTGCAGCTAAATGTAATCCTGTAATCCTCGAGCCTATAATGTCGACAGAGGTGGTGACACCCGAAGAGTATGTCGGCGATGTAATTGGTGACTTTAACAGACGACGCGGCAGGGTGGAAGGTATGGAATCGAAAGCAGGCGCAAGGGTTGTAAAAGCTAAAGTACCTCTGGCCGAGAAGTTCGGTTACGTTACAGTACTAAGAACCCTTACCTCAGGGAGGGCAACTTCAACCATGGAGTTCTCTCATTATGAAAAGGTACCTGCAGAGATATCAAATAGAATTGTAGAAATTGCAAAAGGAAAAATTCTTTAAAGATGAGTCAGAAAATCCGAATTAAACTGAAATCCTACGATCACAACCTGGTTGATAAATCGGCCGAGAAGATCGTAAAGACAGTAAAATCCACTGGTGCAGTGGTTAGCGGTCCTATTCCGCTCCCAACGCATAAGAAGATCTATACTGTGCTTCGTTCACCATTTGTAAACAAGAAAGCACGCGAACAGTTTGAACTGTCGTCGTACAAGAGGCTTCTCGATATTTACAGCTCAACGCCTAAAACAATCGACGCCCTGATGAAACTTGAGCTTCCAAGCGGAGTTGAAGTAGAAATTAAAGTGTGAAACCGGTAAAATTATAATAAAATGCAGGGATTAATTGGAAAAAAGGTAGGAATGACATCCATTTTCGACGAGAATGGAAAGAACATTCCATGTACGGTTCTGCAGGCCGGCCCTTGTGTTGTAACACAGGTTAAAACAAAGGAAAAGGACGGATACTTTGCAGTGCAGCTTGGCTTTGAAGAGAAGAAGGAAAAACATACTACAAAGGCTGAACTTGGCCATTTCAGGAAAGCAAATACAACTCCGAAAAGAAAGGTTATCGAGTTTACAGGCTTCGCAGAAGGACAGGTTAAGCAGGGTGAAGTCATTACTGCTGCTCTCTTTGAAAACGATTCTATCGTTGACGTTAGAGGTTGGTCAAAAGGCAAGGGATTCCAGGGTGTTGTAAAACGTCATGGTTTCGCAGGTGTCGGCGGACAGACCCACGGCCAGCATAACAGGGGCAGGGCACCCGGTTCACTCGGTGCTTCATCATTCCCTTCCAGAGTATTGCCTGGAATGCGTATGGCAGGCCGTACGGGAGGTAATCAGGTAATGTCGATGGACATGAAAGTTGTAAAGCTGATGGCTGACAATAACATTCTTATTGTTAAAGGATCGGTCCCAGGAGCAAAAGGTGGTTACGTAATAATTACAAAATAATGGAATTAGCTATTCTTAATATCAGTGGTAAGGAAACCGGTAGAAAAGTCAATCTCGACGATTCTATATTCGGTGTAGAACCAAACGACCACGCTATATACCTTGATTCAAAACAGTACCTGGCAAATCAGCGTCAGG
>CAIPJU010000746.1 GCA_903865465.1 uncultured Bacteroidota bacterium | reverse complement strand
GCTGTTCGAAGCAAAGTTGAAAAAACGGGAGCTAATTTTGGAATCCTCCATGTTTACAATCCCCGATCCGTTTAAGCCAACAGGGGTAAGCAGGACAGAACCGTCGAGTGAAGTTCCGTTGGCAAAAATGGAAAAGCTTTTTCCCTTTTCATTTTTTGCAAGCATTTCATTTTTATCTATCAGCCATTTAATTGAAACATCTTTGCTATCAAGATTGGGGTATTTACCTTCATTGTCTTTTGCAATAACAAATGTTGTTGCTTTGGTGATAACGGAATCCGGGAAGAATTTATAAAGTTCAGAAGTGGTGGTTGAAGTAAGATGATTCATGGTACCCGCACCGGTAAGTCCTTTGCTGTCCATCTTTATGGAGTTGAATAGCCTTGCCATGCCGCCGTAGAGATCAATTCCTTCTTTTGGAATAACCATGTCAAATCCGAGGGAGAGGTTTTCCCTGATGGAAATGCTCTGCCGCATGGGCTTAAGAATGTTCCCTCCAACAAATTCACCTGGTAACAATAACGCTTCCCTGTTGAAGTGGTCGATATTTTCAAAAGTGTATGGGTCGATCCTGAAATAGAAATCCTCCTTTTTGTAGATATTATCAAGTCCGGATAGCTTATCATAAAAGATGTATGAATCGCTTATCATATTAAAAACAGGATATTTCCTGATGCTTTTAATACCAGATTTATTCCCGGGATCATTGATAAATAATTCGGCAGACCCCGATTGCATAAGATTATCAATGTCTTTCAGCACCCTGTTCCCGTAAACATCTCTTTTGTCAGTTTCAATAGCAAGTCTTAATGAATCTACAGTATTAAGTTTTATCCTGAAGGTGTCATAGCTGAACTTAAAGTTCCGGCCGTAAATGGTAAAGAGTCCTGCCTTTACTATCCCGTCAAACTCCATGTTCCTGTTCTTTCCAACTATCAGCTTTTGATTATAGGGATAGATAGCCACTTTCTGTGAGTCGCTCAGAACAACACCTTTAACTCCATAAATAGTAAGTTTCAGATTCTTCAGATCGAGGACTGCATTGTCAACAGGAGATTTTGTTTCGCTCATTATATTTATCGCATCATAATCCTTCTTTTTCGCATAGGATGCCAGGAAGTCCTTGGTTTTTTGTTTTATGGTGACTTCGTTTGCCGAGCGGTCGTAGAAGATAAATCCCCTGTTTGCCAGATCGATACACATTCCTGTTACAATTTCCTGGGGTTTCCCGAGCCATTTGGCAAAATCAGCCACAGGGAATGTTTCAGAGTAATGCCATTCTGCAAACTGGATAAGCCGGTTTAGAGGATGGTAATCATCGAGCCCCATAAGTTGCATGAAGTAAACACCTGTGAAGTAGGAGAGTGATTCAAATTGCGCCGAACCGAGTGATGCACCCCTGCCTCGTGATAGTATTATTTTGGATTCGTTCATGTTCCACGACAGATATTCGAAATACATGTCGAGATTATGATATGAATTGAAGAAGGGACTTTTGGAAATTGGATTGTTGGTACGGAAAAAGTTCACCTGCCGGGAATTGGCAAAATAAGAGAAACCAATATTTGTGTGGTAAACTGAATCATTTCGCAGATAAAGAGCAATGGATGCTGACTGACAGTTAAGTCCGCCCTTTGAAAAAAGAAATTCCTTTGAAAGGACCTTAAGATACAAGGTGTCATTTCTCAGCAAAGTGATTTTTGCAGGACGGAATCCTTCTCCTGTTCCTTTAACAATAGCCCCTTCAAAAGAGAGCCCACCTTCGAAATTCACTCCTTTGAAAATCTCATTTATAACAAAGTGTTTTGTATAGGATTCGAAACGGGGAAAGTTCGCCTTCTCCTTAATTGTGAAAGTGACAGACTGATCGGATAGGGAACCCAGAACCGGAGTCTTGAACCATGATTTGTTTGTAAATTTAACTGAATCGAAAATAAAATTGTTCTTTGTTGTATTGAGGGTAAAATTGCCAAGTTCAGCAAATACTTCGGCAGGCTGATATCCGGCTTTTTCCCAGGTGATAATTCCTTTTGTTCCCTTGAAAATCTGACTTTCAGGAAAGTAGATTCCGCTTACCTTGTAGATCTCTGTACTATCCCTTTGCGACAGACATGTCAGTGTAGCATCGGATACAGAGACACAAAAGACAGTGTCGTGAAGAAATTCAAGATTCTTATTTTTTATTTTCCATTTTACAGTACCGGAATCAAATATCACATTTTCTGTTATCATCGAACTGGTATTTTTAAAATACCTGTCTAACATATCGTTAGAATATTTTGGGTCGAATATTAATTCACTGAGTCCGGCCAGCCATTTGGAGAAAGAGCTCAAATCAGTAATTTTATCAGAAAATGCATTTATAGCTAAAAGATAATCATTAAAGTGAGGCGCCGGCCTCATCGATCGTGAGGAAAGCTGGCTGCTGATATCAATTATCATAATCATATTCTCCCTTCCAAACGAGGCACTATCCCAACGCTGCAGGAATCTGTTGAGGTTGATGAG
>CAIPJU010000745.1 GCA_903865465.1 uncultured Bacteroidota bacterium | reverse complement strand
GTTGTCAGAGCGCCTTATTATATGCAGGATACGATTACAAGAATTCTGAAGAAATTCAACCACTCTGAGAAGATAGCTCTTATGGTTGACTCATATTCGCTGATGATAAGATATTTTTCACAGACAGATGTGTCAGGATGGCAGAAACGCCGTGATCAGCTTAACAAAATAATAAGCAATGAGGCAATGATTTATCAGTTTCCTGATGAAAAAAACGGGACAGGAATGGAACTCTTTAACAAGCAGGAGTTTATTGACCAACTGACTATGCCTGCATCAAGTCTTAGCAAACTGGAAGTCATTGATTCAAAATATGATCACGGTCAGATTGTTCTGCTCAGGTTTAAGATAAACGGGAATAAGAAATGAAGTGGATAGGCAGTATATTTTCTTTTTTGCTGATATGGCTTATCTGCAGTGCTGATGGATGCAATGATAGTGCGACCATGGCTGAAAGGAGGGAAGAGAGTCAGATTTCCGCTATGAAAGATAGTGTCAGAACGGTTTTTGAAGCGGAGACCCCGGGGATAAATCTTTTAAAGGCTTATGAAGAGGCTGCAAAACAAAAACTTATTGATTTTGCCGATTACCTTAAAATTGCCTCTGACTCATCAGTGAATAATGTATTCAGGAGTCAGGCTGCGGAAATGGCAGGTAAATTATTTATTGCTGGAAGTAGCGACCTTAGCTGTTGGGAAATGCACCCTTCTGCTTCCGGAAGAATAACACTGGATTCTCTTCTGGGAAGCAGCCTTTCGAACAGAATGGATTCATTTATACAACCGGTTCAAATCACAGTTCATAAACCATTGACACCTGTTAATGATAGCCTTTATGAGGGGAATTTAGCATTTTATCCTCAGCGGACCTGTTTCATAAAACCTAGTTCTTCAGTAACAGGGAATGAAATGTTTATTATTAATTTTTATGTAAGCAGGAAATTAAAATCTTTCGGAAAAGAAAACCTTTCAATATGGCAGGTCGGTCTTGGCGACATGAAAATCGCAGCAAAACAATAATATTTCCAGAGATTAACATCAGATTTTACTTACCAGGTTCTCAAGCAGAGCTGTTTAAAATCTTTAGCCAGAGGGGCTTCAGAATTTCACAGATCCGGATGAGGTGTTAATATTCAGCATCTTAACTACTGCTTCATAATTCTTTACATCTACCATTTTCTTTAAGGATGCAAGCGGAACTCCCTCGATGATCACCACCTTGAAAGCCATTTTATTTGGAACAGTGGTGTCATTGACTCCATTATAAACTTCTTTATACATGAGATTAATGCTACCCACATAAACATCAAAGTCCATATAAACAGTTAGCAGATTATCCGTATAGGTGTAAGGCAGCATATTGAAACTCTTGGGGGCATCCTCCAGCAGCCTGTAGACAAGCACTGCTCCATTGTAATAAATATCATCGGTTATTTCAGGGACATTAATATAACGGTTATATCCATTTACATCTCCTGTCCAGTCGGCTGCATTGACATCATAAATAACAGAAGAAGTGTAGTTAACACTTTGATTATCATTGTCTTTTTTTCTGCAACTTGAAAAGGCCAGTATTAAAAGCAGGATAAGGGTGGTTTTGACAGCAGTATCTCTTAATCTTAGTTTATTTGTTTTCATCTCTTTGATATTTTTGGTTACAGCATCTACTTTTCTCACAGCATGGTTCTGCTGATCTATAAAATATACATTACCTCTATGGTCAACAGTTACATCTTCGGGCCACCAGCATCCGGCGGCTGTAGCAGGGCCGCCG
>CAIPJU010000744.1 GCA_903865465.1 uncultured Bacteroidota bacterium | reverse complement strand
CCGGTTGAAGGGCAGTTGTATTATAATGATGGGAAACACACAGCATACTTATATAATGGTAGTTGGTGGATGCCCTGGGGGCAATATTCTGCTGGTCCGACCCCGACGGTTAAACAGTATTTGCTGAATATTCTCAATCCGTCATCCAAATTATCAATGGTTTTCGTTCGTTTATTTGAGAACCAGGATGTGGTAAGAATCGATTCTCACTTCAGCACTTCCGAAACTGTTGATTTTATTGTTGAGTGCCGACAATCAGTAAATGACTCTGGCTTTTCATTGACTGACAGGCCTATTCAGGCAGTCTACGCGGGAACTGAAACAACTAATTTTGCAAATTCATATCTCCCGGCTGACTACTGGCTTTATCTTGGGATTATTCAAAAGGATGGAGCAATATTGGTTCCAGTAGAGGAACAACCATTGATTACTCCCGACCCGGAGGTGCCGCCAATTGCGCCGGTTGATGGGGAGATACTTGGTTTGTTATCGATAACGATCACCTGTGTTACCAGGTGATCGTTATTTCACCAGATTTCTTAACTAAAGAAGGGGTGATCTTTGAGTTTCATGGCAGTTTCCAATTTTGTGACCCGAATGTATTTCAAAAATGATTCTGTGGTTCTATGACCTGTTATTTGCATAATATCCCGCATAGGTATACCGGCAAGATAAGCATTGGTGGCAAATGATCTGCGTGCAGTATGAGTCCTTATTTGTAACCACTTCTTAGGGTTTCCTGTGCCTATTTTCTGTTCTGCCGCTTTTTCACCGATCCATCGAAGAGAATCGTTAAATTTATTGTTAATGGGAATCTGAAGTGTTCCGTAGCGCTGAAGAATTTCCATTACCAATGGTTTAATCGGTATGATGACAGGTTCGTCTGTTTTTTGTGTCCGGATGTACAAATTTCCTTCGTGGATACATTCCGAAGAAACTTTCGACCAGTCTGAATGTCGAAGCCCGGTATAGCAATTGAGAACGAAAATGTCCCGGGCCTTTCTTTTTGACGGACTTTCAATATTCATTTCATAGAGTGCCTTGATTTCATTTTCATTCAGGTAGATTGTATCCACATCCACATGAATTATTTTGAAATCCCTTTTTTTATAATCCTGGTTCGTGGTCAATTTGTCCTCATTGGCTTCATTCATTAAGCGTTTTATTTTGCTGATATCAGCGCCTATTGTATTCGGCTTTAATCCGAGTTCCTTCAAATAGTCTGTGAACCTGATATAAAATTCCTTTCCGATTGTGTCAAAATCGACCGGGAATTCTTTTTTAGTCTGAAAGTTTTCCAAATGTTTTTTAAGACCGCTGTATTGTGATAAATGGCCAGAGGTTATTTTGCTTTTATATCTGGACTGAAAGATGGCGATAAAAGATAAAAGTGAAATTCTGCCAGCTTCAATAGCTTTTTTCCTGCCGGTAAATACTTTAAATGCTTCAACTATTTCATCAGATTTCGCTTTAACTTCTTGCTTTGTCAGGTTAATTCCTTTGGCGAAAAGTTCATCGTATTTATCAAGAAAAAAGTTGACAGTTTCTCGAAGGCGTTTATTGACCTCAGGATAGTCCTTTGCCGGTTTT
>CAIPJU010000743.1 GCA_903865465.1 uncultured Bacteroidota bacterium | reverse complement strand
CCGATATTACTGCTGTTTTGCCTGACTTTGCCCTTACCTGCTGTTCAAACAACTCATGTACAAGGCATTGTGGAATATGTACCTCAGTACTGTTGAATGAGGTAAGCATCTTCCGGTCACTTTCGGATAGTATTGAGACCTTTCTGAAGAAATGGTCAGGATTTTCGGCAATAAACCCGGCCAGAGAGATATAATTTTCCTTAAAACGGAAGATAGTTTCCGGTTTAAGAACATCGAGATTATATTCTATTCCACCGGTAATAGTGTTTCCATCCTCCCACAGGTAAAATGTAAGGTCAAAAACAGCAGGTCGCTCTTTTCCGATGACACGTTCGCTTCTGGTGCCATCGAGGCTTAGTGGTATGTCAATTGCATGCTGCCAGATAAAACCAACCTGGAACAAGGGATTGGCATTCGATGACCTTTCGGGATTTACTATTTCCACCACATCTTCGAAAGGAAGTTCCTGATGGGCGATTGCATTAAGTGCGGCCTCATTGGCTTTCTGAACTACCTTCCGGAAAGTGATATCCTTGTCGAGCCTGAGCCTGACAACGACAGTATTAACAAACATCCCGAATATATTCTCAAGCTTCGAATGGGGCCTGTAGGAAACCGGCAAGCCTATATTGATATCATCTTCTCCGGAATATTTTTGCAGTTGAAGGCCAAATATTCCAAGCATTGTAGAGAATAATGAGGCACTCTCTGCTTTACTTAAAGCCCTTAGTTTATCAGTAAGATCCTCAGAAAGCCTTATCTCTTCATACATACCCCTTCCGGTAGACTTTTCGCCTCGTGGGAAATCATATGGAAAATTAAGAATGGGTGAAGAATTTCGTAAGTTTTCCTTCCAGAATTCCCTGAGTTCCGTATCATCATTCAACCCTTCATTTTCATTCTCCCAATGAGCAAAATCATATTGCTGAAACTCGATCGGTTCGAGCCTTACTTCACGCCCTTTTAACAGGTTGTTGTAAATTTCATTAAGATCCTTTACAAGTACCGACCACGACCAACCATCAAAAATAGCATGATGGATGGTGAAACGAAGCAGCTGCTCATCTTCGCCGCTTTTTATCAGATAAAGCCTGTAGAGAGGCCCGTTCCCGAAGTCAAAGGGCTTCCTTCCATCCCCTTTAAGCAATTCATTTATTTTCTCTGACCGCTCATCTTCATTTAAACCGGAAAAATCAAAAAATGAAATATTTACCGGTGTGGGAATGATATTGCAATATGGTTCTCCGTCATTGTCGCGGATAACCGAAAATACCACCTTATGCCGGTTAAAGAGGATATCAAAGCTTTTCTGAAGAATTTCAGGATTAAGTTTCCCGAAAAACCTGTAAGTGTATGGGATTATGTAAGATGGGATCTCTGGCTGTAATTTAGATATCAGCCATAAGCGTTTCTGATTTTGAGTGAGGGGGAGATTTGTATTTGCTTCGAGGTGAACAAGCTTCATTGTGTGGTCCGAAGGCTGAAGCATACTTTTTATATAAGATCCTAACTCAAGAATGTTTGCGTTAGCAAGGAATACCTTGAATGTCATGCTTATTCCAAAGCTCTCCTTGATCCTGTTAAGAAGTCTGATTGCCAGCAAAGATGTTCCGCCCTGATCAAAGAAGTTAATTACTGGAGAGATGTTACTGCTTTTTAAAACATCTGTCCAGATAGTCATCAGCTTTTTCTGGACCGGCGTCAGGCTCCTAAGGTCAATACATGCAGCACTTTCTTTTTCAAACGTCTCAAAAAGAAGTCCTTTCTTGTTAATCTTACCATTCGGCAGACGGGGAAAGCCTTCCATCGGCTGGAAGAACGATGGTACCATATAGGCCGGCACATGCTGCGACAGATATGCAGTAATCTCCTCCTTGCTCTGGCTGAAGCCCGGTTCTGTAT
>CAIPJU010000742.1 GCA_903865465.1 uncultured Bacteroidota bacterium | reverse complement strand
CCAGCGAATCAAATGCTGAAACAGCATAGCACCCGGAAATTACCTCGCCGGGATAATGCTTGTAGCTGAAAACATTTTTATCATTTATGGTTGCTATCAGAGCCAGGTCAGCATCAGTTTTCATTTTGTAATAGAGCTTGTAACCCGAAATATCAGCAAGACAGGATGGGTCTGTAATGCTCCACCTGACATAATTATACAGACTGTCGCACTGGCTGGTAACCCGCATATCGGGTGGACACGGAGGCTCATTATCAACCGGTGTTGAACATGTTATCTGCGAAAGGTTAATAAGATTCTTAGGTGTACCTGTACCTGAATAGTCTCCAGTCGATTTAACGTAATAGCAGTATTGTTGTCCGTTCACCAGGCCGTTATCAACAAACGTAATCTGATTCGTCGATCCAACTGAATCATAGGAGGATGTTGAATTATTATACCTGAAGAAATCATACCTCGAGTTTATCCATGGCACATTCCGGTTAATTGTGAACCTGACTTTCCGGTCACCAGGACTGGATTCGAGAAAAATTGATGAAGCAAAAGAAGGATCCCCGACGAGGAATCGGTTACTAACAGCATTGTTATAAAGTTCAATCTTATAGATATATCCTGTTGACCTGGTGTCAAATAATGTATCAACCATGACAGTGTCATTCAGATCAGCTGTCTGAATTGACTTTATCAGTTTAAAGTCGGAGCCACCCGTCCCGGTGGCCTTATAAATAAGATATTCCCACGGACCTGTTGACGGAATAGTATCAAGCTTATCGGGTTTCTTCCAAGAAATGAAAATTGATCCATTACTGGTATCGGTAGCGCGCACACTGACTTGTTTTATTAAAGGAACTCCCGAGACAAGTGTTGATGACAGCTCATTTGAAGCCTTGCTTTCAGTTCCGTTGGGATATACGGCAACAATTCTGTAGGCATACTCTCTTCCGTACTGAAGTCCCTGTCCGTTATCATTATCCGGGTATGAAGTAACGGAACTTCCAGCAATATAACCAACCTTTGTAAAACCTGCCGAAACCGGAATACCCGATGAGCATGAATCGGTCTTGAAAGTTGAAGGTCCCTCCCTTCTGTAAATACTAAAACCGGCAATAACGTTACTGCCGTAGCCTGCCCAGGAAAGTTTTATCTGTTTTCCAACCGGAACTGCGCTTAATAATTTTGGTGCCGGCCCCAGAACTTTAATATTCATATTATCCAGGTCTGATAAATTTACCTCCGGATTATTATCCTCCGATTTAAAAACAACTTTGTATGGTTGATTCCTGACAGCTTCATAACAAGCTGTCCATTTAAATCTTGCTGAAGCAAATCCTTTAGCGGAATCTATCATTGTAAAAGTAGCTTTACAAGGCGTAAGTGAAAAGATGCCAGAACTGGCCTTAAGTTTCACGGAATCCTGGTTCTCATCTGTGGCCGAAAAAACAAAATCAATTGTCTGCCCCGCTTCCACACAATAATCCCTCAAGGGGCTGTTGACAGGAGGTTTATTTTTTGTATCGTAAACATTTATCTGCATGTCGCGCTCAACCACCCCGATTTTCTTTTTATTCCTGAATTCCTGAATCTCCATGGCAACATTCACTTTCCCTGTGTCAACAGGCGAATCCCATATCAGGTCGCCACTTATAGAGTCAACCCGTATAAAATGTGATGCCTTTGGAAGGGTATAACCTTCAATTGGTTTACCATCTTCGCGGGTACAGACTGTAAGCTTATATGAAAGGCTGTCACCATCAGGATCATAGGCGGCAGGATTATGTATAAAAATATAGCCTCGTGCAGCTTTATCATATGGAGGATTAAGCAGCACAGGGGTGTTGTCTCTCCCGATAGCAGGGTTTACAGTAAGAATTGTTGAAACTGAAAATACAACATTAACCGAATTGGGAATATTGAGCACTCCTTCGTTCCTGTTTGGATCCTGCATCTTGATTTTATAAAGACCAGGACCAGGATAGGTATGTACCTGTCTGTAGATGTTTCTCCGGTAATAATTTGGAAGAGTAAGCTTACTCTCTCTCTCAACCGTTGACTTTGTATTATCACCCCATTCAATATCAAGAAATTCCCTGTCTGCAAAACTGAGAGTATAGGTATAAGTTGTAAGGGTAATTTCGAATGTAAGATCTGAAATCTGTACATAGGTTATTTCCCCGGCCCGGTTATGGGTGGCATTTACAATCAAAAACCAAAATAATCCAGTTATTAATAATGCTATTTTTCTCATTTCTGGTCCCTCTCTTCTGAATTTATTCCACAACGAAAGTCTTTTCTGTCAGTTCCGGAGACAACCTGACCCCTTCCTCAAAATTATTTACCCTGACAATAAGCATATTGGCCATATCACCGTAAAGCTTAATCATAATCTGATTCTTAACACTGATTGTCTTTGGTTTTCTAATCTTACTATATTCAATATTCATGCTGATTTCATTCTCAGTCAGGTTCAAATCATGAACAATACCTGGCCTCTTTTTCTCATTGACAGTCAGGATAACCTTTTCATTAATATATCTGTTCAAAAATCCAATTGATGAGGTGTCATTAACAGAAAAATTAACATTTCCTGCATCCCTCCCGCACAGTTTTGCATCTCTCAAAAAGTCATCAAAATACATTTTGACAAATACCTTAAACAGATTGGTTCCCCTGTCATAATCAACACTTGTCAGAGTGACATGCACAGGGTGAAAAATCATCCATACTGAAAAACAGAGGACTCTTAACATTAATAATTATTGTACATACTTAAGTCTCAAAAATCAGACCAATTAATGATCAATCCTTTATACTTACGCGGTCTTTCAGATATTGTAATGATCCTACTTCAATAAATGAGAAACCTTCTCCGCTGCTAAAGTTACCAGCCAGCACCACCACAACGTCATCCCTGTTGAAATCATATGTTCTCAAAAGATTCTTCAGAGCTATATGAATGAACTCATCAACTGATTTTCTCTGCTCCTGAAAGCTGGCATAGACGCCATATGATAATGCCAGTTCCCTCATTGTCGATTCGGAATAACACTGCGCAAGTATCAGGTCAATTCCCCTGTAGGCAGCCATATCACGGATTGTCCTCCCTCCCATGGTATCAGCGATAATCCCCTTCGCTCCGATTCTGAATGCTGTTTTAACTGCTACTTTTGCAAGATAAGATGAGATCTCTCCTGTCACATTAATATGAGCCATGTCGAGGAATTTCTCCTTGTTCTTCTCAACTTCCAGGGCAACTTTAGTCATAGTCTTCACCGCTTCAACGGGGTACTTTCCGCTGGCAGTTTCACCACTGAGCATTATAGCATCTGTTTGTGAATAAATAGCACTTGCAATGTCGCTTACTTCAGCCCTGGTAGGCCGGGGATTGTTAATCATTGAGTGAAGCATCTGTGTAGCAACAATTACGGGTTTTCTTCTGATCAGGCACTTGGTGATTATCATCTTCTGAAGTCCCGGTATTTTTTCATAGGGAATCTCAATTGCCAGATCTCCCCTGGCAACCATAATACCATAGGCCAGTTCCAGAATATCATCAATATTATCTACCCCCTCCTGGTTTTCGATCTTGGCAATAATCTTCATGCTGCTGCCATGCGATTTGATAACTTCCATGACATCAAGAACGTCCTGACGTGATCTGACAAAGGAATGAGCAATAAAATCGACACTGTTTTTTGCAGCCATCTCAATGAATTCCCTGTCCTTCGGGGTAAGTGAAGGAAGATTAATTTTTACTCCCGGAACATTGACACTTTTTCTTGCTCCAAGCATACCTTCATTATCGACTATGCACTCAACCAGACCACCAGTTTTCCTGATCACCCTGAGCTCTATCTCACCATCATCGATCATAATGAGTGCGTCTGAAGGTATTTCAGAGGCGAAGGATGGATAAGTCACATAAATTACATCTTCTGTTGTTTTTTTCTGTGGGTCTCCGATTATTGTTACTTTGCTTCCCTTTTTAAGAAGAATGGGTGTGTCGCAGACCGTTGTTCTGATTTCAGGACCTTTTGTATCAATAATTACAGCGATTTTGTCTGAAACCGCCTTGGTATTCTTTATAATCCCTATTGCAGCTTCAAGTGTAAGATGCGCAGAATTAATTCGAACAACATCCATTCCTGCTTCATAAAGCTCCCTTATAAATGGAATCTCGCAGTTTTTATCAGATATCGTAGCTACTATCTTGGTTCTTTTCTTATACATTTATCTCCTTTTTTATATACAATTTCTTTAAGCGCCTCTATTGCAAGCCTATAGCTATCCAATCCAAACCCTGTTATGCTTCCTGTACAAGTTCTGCCAATGAGGCTGGTGTGTCTGAACTCCTCCCTGGCAGCAATATTGGTAATATGAACTTCAATAACAGGAGCAGGTACTGACGCAATTGCATCGGTTATAGCAACTGAGGTAT
>CAIPJU010000741.1 GCA_903865465.1 uncultured Bacteroidota bacterium | reverse complement strand
AAATCGTATCTTTAAAGTAAGTTATTTGCGGTAGAGAGTTCCTGATTCGCTCTGTTACACCGATTTAAAATAATTTTATCTGAAGAATGATTTATAACTGTATAAAAGTTAGTCAGGAATTATTCGGATTTAATTTTTTAGCTTCTGCCCGATGACTTGATGTGCCAGCTTAAACCGGAAAGAGTCTTAAGTTTAAAATATATTGAATTGTCCCGGATTAAATTCCCGGACAGATATTATGAAAAATCAAAAACCACAACTTATGAAAAAGTTAATGTTCATGATTGTTCTGGCAATGCTTCTGTCGGTAACTGAAAATAACTACGGACAGCTCAATAATCTTCTCAAAACGGTTAAGAATAAATCTGTAAACCGTGTCAATAATAATATTAATAAAGGCATTGATAAGGGACTCGATGCTGTTGAAAAGGATGTCAAGGATAGTGCCAAAAAAGATAACACTACTCAGGATCAGGCAAATCAGGATAAACAAACCAGTCCTGATAAAAAGCAAACCCCACAAAAGCAGCAGGACGGGAAAGAAAATACTGACAATCAGATAAAAGCTCAGAATGAAACACCTTCTCTTCAGTCATATTCAAAATATGATTTTATACCAGGAGAAAAAGTTATATTCTATGATGACTTCAGCCAGGATAATGTAGGTGATTTTCCTGCATTATGGAATACAAATGGATCGGCTGAGATAGTGACTACCAATTTATTCCCCGGACGCTGGATGAGCTTTGATTGCAGGGAATCGATCTGGACCGACGACCTGATTACACTCCCCGATAATTATACTGTTGAGTTTGATATTGTTCCGCTGAAAGGAGAGAACCACCAGATGAAGGGATATACCGCCAGACTTATCCAGGCAATAAACACAAAATCATTTGATGCCGGTTCGGTTCCCGGTCACTCCGGATTTGAATTCGCGATTGAATATTTCGGCAGACCGAGCTACAGGAGTTATATTAACCTCGAGGGAGGCCAGGACCTGGGACTATCGGGTTCTAAAGAGAATGAAGGGCTCTATCAGAAAGTAGAGCAGAAATATCACATGGCAATATGGATACAAAAATCAAGAGTAAGGGTATATCAGGACCAGACCAAACTGTTTGATCTTCCCAAAGCTTTTAATTTGCAGGGAGTGAAGATGGACAGATTAAGGTTTGAGGATGGAGCAGCTATGGTCAGCAATATCAGAATTGCTGTTGGAACTCCCGATACACGAAGCAAGCTGATAACCGAAGGGAAACTAGTTACCTATGGGATATATTTTGATGTAAATAAGGATGTTGTGAAACCTGAATCATATGGTACTCTCAAGGATATATCAACTGTTTTGAACGAAAATGCCGGGGTCAGGGTAAAAATAATAGGTTTTACAGATGCGGATGGCGATGACAAAGCTAATCTTGATCTTTCTAAAAGGCGTGCTGCATCGGTAAAGGATGAACTGGTTAAGGATTTTGCAGTTGACGGCTCACGGATTGAAACAGACGGATTGGGAGAGGGACAGCCTGTGGCTCCAAATGATACACCTTCGAACAAAGCACTTAACCGCAGGGTTGAATTTGTTAAGATAAAGTAAGGGGCAAGACCTTCCTGCCCCTTTGATATATATCAGATTATTTTTTAACACTTTAAAAGAGGGCATTCAATATCAGAATTTAAACCCGATTCTGGCATAATAGAAAGCGCCGCTGAAACACATTTGTACTGTATCCCAGACACCTCCTGATTCTGTCAGTCCCGGGTCGTGCCTGTCGGGATAGGCGTTAAGGATATTAAGCCCTCCCAGGGTGAGGGTTATATTTCTAAGATTGTATCCTGCAGATAAATCAACTGTGTACCTGGGATTATAGCTATCTACTTCACCTGGATCGGCGATATTGTCGCCATTATCGGTCCAATTAATTAGTTTCACCTTTCCAAATCGATTAAGCTTCAGGTTCGTCATGAAGTTTTGTATAGTCAAGTCCTATATTGACTTTGCTTTT
>CAIPJU010000740.1 GCA_903865465.1 uncultured Bacteroidota bacterium | reverse complement strand
ATCGAACAGAACAATATTCAATGGCATCTGCAATTCAATTTGTTGATTTTGGTCAATGCCGACATATGATTTAAGTTCAAAATCGGAATTTTTTAATTGCATCCCGGCAGAGTTCAACGCTTTTTGTGCATTCAATACCGATAGTTCAATTCTTGAAAAATCGTTTTCCGAAATCTGACCCAGCTTTTGTTTAGTTTTTGCTATCCTCAGATTATCATTGCTGTTTTTTAAGGCACTTTCAGCAAGCTTAAAGTCGGTTTGAATCCGAAGATAATCGAAGAATCTTAAAGTGGCATTGTAAGCAATACCCTCAATAGCCTGTATAAAATTCTTTTGCGACTCGTTATAAATCATTGGCTCTAACTTCTTCGACCATTTCATCCAGTTATAAGCAAATATCGGCTGATAAAATCCTACTGATACCGGGTTTCCCGAAAAGGTTGTCAGATGCTGATTGTAGTCCTGCGCCCGATTAGCAGACGTTGATGCATAAATATAGGTCCCGGTTAGTGGAATATATTGATTCAATGAAAGATTAGCCGAAGACATCAGGTTGGATACTGCTTTAAATTGAATGCTTCCATCAGGCTGGGTAACAGGAATAGTCGTCTGGTTAAAATTTGGTAAGGTTCCTGCGATCACAAGATTTGGAAGAAAGGTTTTCTGGAAGTTTTTCCACCGCCAGAATGAATTGACATCTGTGTTTTGAACGTACTTTACAGCCGAAGACTTCCCTATTGCGAGTTCTACTATATTGTAAAGGCTAAGGTTGAATTTCATTTTTGCCTCTTCACGGCCTCCCCTTTTCTCCTGAGCCTTAAGAATATCTCCAAACGGCAGAAGAAATACAATGGTAAATATATAAATGATTGGTTTTTTAGCCATTGCTCAATTGTTAATTACCACACTTTTTTCATTGCGAAAAGCTGACATCCCCCGCTTGGGAAGAATGATCTTTTCACCTTCCTTCACTCCGTTTAACACCTGAATATAATCAGGATTTTTAATTCCTGAAGTAATCTCACGACGCACAGCTGTCCCATTATTCAAAACGTAGAGTGAATTAAGGGCTTCTTTATCAAACAGGCTCACATTTATAATCCTGATTGTATTTTGAACTTCAGCCCCAACCAGCCATAAAACTATTTTCTGATTTGAAATAAGCTTCGGATGACTTTTATCCTCGAGATGAACAGTAAACTGAACCTTGCCATTTTCGATCATCGGATTGACGATTCCAATATTTCCGGGAAGCCGCTCATTGTCGATAATGGCAAAAACTTTCCTCCCTGTCTTAATGAATTCTGCCTGCTTATCCTCTGCAGAACCTGATATTTTAAACGTGGAAAGATCTGACATCCGGATCAGTACATTATCTGTATTTACCTTTTCACCAACCTTATTGGTAATCGAAAGGATTATTCCGCTTGAAGGTGCAGTAAGATGCATCAGACTCATGATTCTCATCTTGTCAGAAAGCTCCTTTTCCTGCATTTTAATCTCCAAAATTAACCCTGCCTCCTCAGCTTTTAATTGCTTTAT
>CAIPJU010000739.1 GCA_903865465.1 uncultured Bacteroidota bacterium | reverse complement strand
GTTATTCTTTTGGGACCTCCCAGGTCAATTGAGGTTATTTTCTCCAGGGTTTCAGTATTTATAACTCCTATTTTATCATCAAGCATCTCTGCAACATAAAGAAGCTTTCCGTCGGGTGAAAGTGCAATACCCTTGGGGTTGGCACCGGTATGAATGCGTTTTATTACAAACCGGCTGCTGAGCCCCAGGTTATTTGAGTAGAGTTTTCTGAGTTCAGGTGTTGCTTCGTCAAGAAGTTTCCTGACCGAGTCGATACTAATTACTGAAATGTTATCAGCTCCGGCGCTTGAGATAAAAGCCTTTTTCCCATCGGGTGTTATTGCAATTCCAAAAGGATCGGAATAAAATGAACCTGGCTGATCAATAAGTAATTCGGTAATCATACCATCTTTTCCGGGTTCAATTACTCCGAACCCATGATTCATCATCCAACCACGCTCAACCTGAATGGAAGGGACATAGTTTTTTGGTCTGATCAGAGTAACGAATCCAAGATCACTCTGTGGTGTAAATGCGACATTTTCCATCAGATACGCTGATTCAACTTTTTTATATTCAGATATCCTTCGGGAACTATCGCTTATTACAGTGAGTTCACTCACAACAGGTGAGCCATAGGGAGCAATGTCAGCTCGCCTGCTGGTAACAATAAGGTATTTACCGTCGGGTGAGAGCTTAATCCCGGTTGGGTTATTTCCGGCTGTGATACGGTTTATCTCCTCTTTTGAGCCAAGATCAATTACGGAGACATCCGAAGAGAAGGAGTTAACAACATAAAGAACCAGTCCGTCAGAGCTTAATGCCAGACCTGCCGGACCATTTCCTGTTTTAAGCGTATCGATGACCCTTGCTGCAGCAAGGTCAATAACCGAAACGTTATCTGCCCACTGATTACTTACAAATGCTTTTTGCCCGTCTTTGCTAACAATAACAGAATGAGGCTGAAGACCTACATCAATTTTATTGGTTACCTTATTGCTTTCAGCATCGACAACAAGAAGAGTATTACTTTCCTGAGCAATAACATACAATCTTTTGCCGTCGCCTGATACTGTCAGATTTATAGGTGAAAGGTATTTGATATTTACAAGTTTGGAAGCAATTCCTTCTTTGGAAATATAGAGATGGCAGGACGTGCATAAAAGGGGATGATCGGTAGTTGCTGTCTTCTCATTAACATGTGCCCTTGCCAGATTATGCAAAGGAAAGATTATAATCAGTGAAAGCACAAGAATTATTGCTGATAAGCGGATAAATATAGTTGATCTCTTCATATCTATTCAGTGTCAATCATTTCATCTATAATCTTATTTACATGGACGGGAATTCCAATAGGGGCTTTTTTTACTGCAAATGGCACCCTGTTGCCGGGAACTATATCCTGATCCTCATGACAACCGACGCATCCCCGGCGTTCATTATTACGCAGCCAGATCCAGTCGCATTTTCTGATTACTTTACCCTCATCATCGAGTGAGCGGATCTGGAAAGGTTTGTTTGCTACTACTTTCAGATAGAAGGAGCCGTCTTTTGAGGGATTAAATATTCCCATAGAGGAATCGACTCCCATTATCTCTATTCTGTGTACAGGTTTAAACCGAGTGGCTGAATTCTTAAGTGGATCTTCGTTTAAATTCACATCCTGGCACATTATGAGTCCTGTTTTAATAAGAGTATTCACCTCACTTGGTAGTTTTCTGGCTCTGTTATGCTTCACAATATCAGTGACTTCAATTACATCGAAATTATTGTTGCCATATAATTGACTGCCAAAAGATTTACTCTCGGGATCAAATTCGTAAAGCCCGTATCTGTCGGAAGGAGTTTTGCGGTACGAAACAAGCAGTTTCCCTGATGGTTCCGGAAAAACAGCCCTGAAATCGCCTTCTGTTTCCGAAGTGAGGTTAATCCTTGAATGCAT
>CAIPJU010000738.1 GCA_903865465.1 uncultured Bacteroidota bacterium | reverse complement strand
TCGTATGAGAAACTGAACGAACTGCAAAGGGTGACGGTTAAAACGGAAATTAAAAGCACAGGTGACGGGAAATATATAATAAGCATCTCCAATCCTGAAAAAGAGACCGCTTTTTTTATCAGGCTTAAGGTGCTGAATAATGATGGAGGGCTGATGCTTCCTGCGTTTTTCAGCGAGAATTACCTGACTCTTTTCCCTGATAATGAAAAGAAAATCACACTCGATCTGTCCGCTGTGGAGGAGAGTGCAGGTCACAAAGGTCTTACCCTTGTGACTGAAGGATGGAATAGTGCTCCTGCAGAAGTTAAAATAGAATGACCTGTAGGAGACTCCGGGTTCCTGATATCCTGTGATGGTTCATTGTCCTTGTGGCGATGGGCATAATTCATCATCAACCGCCACCGGACGGGAAATGAAATTTTTGTCGATCTTAAATTTCCTAAGCATGTTTTATCCCTTTAGATAGAGGACTTACTTCAATCTGTCTAAAACATCAGATGGGAGAAATACGTTGGCAGTTGTTTCAGATGTTTCCATAACATACAAAACAGAAATAATTTTTTTCCCTTTGGAGAAAGGGAGCAGGCTTGCTCTATCTTCCAACTTCTTCATCAATGATGTGGTTCCGGAAATATTCGACCATTTGCATTCACCAACAAGCAAATACTTTTTATCAGTCGATTCTGCCACAACATCCAGTTCCATCGGCTTGCCTTCAAGGTTTGTGCCCCACCACCTTTGAGCAACATCGAATTCAATACCATTTATGGCTTTCATTGGAACACTTCTCCTGCAAAGGTTTTCCCATTCAAATGAAACATAACCAGGAAGCTTTAATTCAAATGTGCTGTAAACCTGCTCAGTAAGACCAAGTTCCAGACGGGAAAGATTCGGTACCACAAACGTAAAGTAAAAGTTCATATAAGGATCAGAGATCTTATAAATCCCTTTTTTACTGTTCTTTTCCAATTCTCCATAAGGTACTTCCCTTTTTAAATATCCTAGTTGGATTAAGTTATAGACAGGTCTTGAAAGTTGTGTTGCTGGCTTGTTTAGTTTTCCTGCAATTTCTGATAGCCTGTTACTGCCATTTCCAACAACCGACAGAATTGAATATGCCTGAATTGATTCCCTCATATCATCAAGAAACAACCTGACCGGTTCATCATGAAGCACTCCAAACCGGTCGAATATTATATTACTAATTGCTGACCTGAACGTTTTTTCTTCAACCCTGATCTCCCAGTAACGAGGTACCCCACCCCAAACCGAGTATTCAACAACAGATTCAGCGGGGTTGCATTCCAAGGCCTGAGTTATCCACCCGGCTTCGAGGGGAGTTATCTTCATTATTTCATCAGCACGGCCATAAAGCGATGCAGAGCTGTCTAAAATCAGCCCCTGCATCATCTGTTGTGATGAACCACAAAGGACCAGATGATATTTTCTGTCAGCAGTACTATCAACTACTTTTTGAATTACACTTGGCAGGCTTGGGGAGCCTTTTACCAGATATGGCAATTCATCTATACACAGAGATACAGGTTCTTTCAGAACACTATTCAGATTTACAAACAGCGATTCCCAATCAGGGTAGACAACAGAATCAAACCCCTTAATTTTCTCTCCGATGGCATTTGCCAGTTGCAACCGTTGAATTGACTCATCCGACTGCTGTGCCATATAATAAATATCATTTGGTTTTAACGCATTCTTAATAAGGGTCGATTTACCACATCGACGACGTCCGTAGATAATAATAAGTTTAGCCTTTTTACTATTTATGGCTTTAGTTAAGCGTTGTATTTCTTTCTCGCGATTGAAGAATTTCATTGCTCTATAATTATGTTTGACAAAAATAATGTTTCTAAAGCATAATGTCAAATAATTTTATTCCGCCCGGGTTTTGCCTTATTCATAATCAGGATGTGCCGTCCTGAGCTCAATCGGGAGGAGCTCAATCTGAATTGCAATGAAAATCAGGTACTTGAAATATCTATTTATGTGTCATTTTTTGCAAAAGATTTGAATATTCTCAAAGTCCCGGTGTCTTTGTTGGAATTTGCACAATTAATCACCTGAGAGCCAGCTTCTCATGATTCAACTATATAAAAAAAGACAATAAATCTCACAGGAGTCGGTTATAATTAAAGAAACTTAAACCATCAACTTTATGAAATTTCAGTTAAAAATCAAGAACAATATGAAAAACAATGCATTAGTGATATTTTCAATTATATTAATAATACCTGCTCTGATTATTGGTTGTGAAAAGGAAAATAAGTCAAACCACAATCCTCCTGCAGACCATACGGTAAGCAAAGATGGATTTATGCATAAGAGCGGGCTACAGCAACCCCTTGTAAATTGTGTTGGCTGTCATGGTTCCGGTTTAAAAGGAGGAACAGTTGGGGTATCATGTTTTGAATGCCATGGTGCAAAATGGTAAATGGATTTTACAAATCAAATTGTTCAAGGTTCAGCATCGGATCGAGCCTTGCACTTGAATTCCTCAGTTCATCCCACCCGATCCTTTCACCCGAAATGGCTGCTTCCCTCCCGAGAATTGCGGTAAGTGTCGATTCTGCTCCTGATTTCGTTTCATTGATATAGTTACCGGTTTCTATACTTTTTATGAAAGCAATTTCCTTCCGGGGATCCGCATCCTCGAGTGATGACTGGAAGGCACCGGCCCTTCGCTGTTCTTCAGTGATCTTTTGCGCATCGGTTTTCGGCACGCCTGAATCCCACTGATTTTCACCGTTTATGAAAACACCTCCGGAATAATGAGCTTCAGCTGTGCCCCTGGTTCCGATGAATTTTGCACAAACATCACCGAAGGTTTTGCCGAACTGGGTTGTAAGCACACTCACCTTAACTCCCGGATAGTCGTAGATTACCTGGAAATGCTTCCAGGTGTCGCCATATTTATGTGACTCATCAATACCTCCGGAAGCTATGGCACTCATTGGGTGCGTGCCGAGTGCCCAGTTGCAGACATCAATCATATGAATAGCCTGATCGAGCATTACGCCTCCTGAAAGGGCATGCCAGTTAAAATGGTTCCTTATCCTTCCCTCATCATAGGCCATGCCGGCAGTGCTGCTGACATTCGATTCGGTGGCCAGATAGCAGAGATGAACATTCAGGATCTCCCCTATATCACCCCTTTGTATTCGTTGGACCATTTCAACGTATGGCGTCGCATGCCTGATCTGGAATCCTATTACTATACTCTGTTTTTCGCCTGCAAGGTTGCCTGCATGTTCTACTTTTCTGCAACCGGCAACATCGGGGGCAACAGGTTTCTCACAATATACATGCTTCCCTGCGAGCACTGCTGCTTCAAGAAATGCTGCATGTGCATAAGCAGGGGTGGAGATGTGTACTGCATCCACATCCTTGTTCTCAATCAGCTGCTGGTAAGCCTTTGAACCTAAATAGGTATTCTGCTTTGCCACAGCTCCGAATCCCTTCTTTATGTTCTGTTCATCGAGTATTTTCTTCGAACTTTCGAGCCTGTCGGTGAACAGGTCGGCCATAGCCATTACATTTATGTT
>CAIPJU010000737.1 GCA_903865465.1 uncultured Bacteroidota bacterium | reverse complement strand
CGATTTCCACTGTTAACTCTGATGGATTTAACAAGGGTAATATTAATAATCCTGAACAATTGATACAGGGAAAGGTAGCAGGACTGGATATCAGTAAACCAGGCGGCGATCCGAATGGAAAATATTATTTACGGTTGAGGGGTTTAAATACAATCAATGCAAATAGCCAGCCTCTTATTGTTATTAACGGCATGATTAATGCATCGTTCGACAATGTGGACCCAAACGATATTGAATCAATAACTGTTTTAAAAGATGGTTCTGCTTCTGCTATTTATGGAACCAGAGCATCTAATGGTGTTATCCTTGTCACAACCAAAAAAGGGAAAACCGGAACAGCTGTTATCAGCTATAATGCATATACCTCAGCTGAAAAGGTTGCCAAAAATGAACCTGCAATGAACGCTGCAGAATGGCGGGCCATGTCGAAAGAGACAGGTTTGGGAATTGACTATGGCAAAAACACCGACTGGCTCAGGGAAATAGAACAAACAGCCATATCGCAGGTACATAATATCTCAATGTCAGGCGGAACAGAAAAAACAACCTACAGGGCTTCAGTTAATTACCGCCAGGGAAATGGTGTTGAGATTAATACCGGGTACTCTCAGCTTAATGGGAGGCTCAATCTCTCACAGAAAGCATTAAATGACAGGCTTACCCTAGATCTGAATCTTGGGGCTACTGAAAGGAAATCACAATACGGTTTTGCCGAGGCATTCCGGTATGCTTCAATTTTCAATCCGACAGCTCCTGTAAGAACCTCTGATCCTGCGTATGAAATATATGATGGATATTCGCAACGAATGGTATTCGATTTTTACAACCCTGTTTCTATGCTAAGGTTAAATACCAATGAAGGGAAAGACAGGATATTGAATCTCTCATTAAAGGGCTCCTGGAAAATTTTAAGAGGCCTGAATGTTGATGCCTCTTAATCTGTTCAGAGGATTGGTTCATTAAAAGGTCAGTATTTTGATAAGAATGACTATTGGGGAGGAATGGTGAGAAATGGTTTGGTTTCGAGAAAGGCGGAAGATTCTGCAAGTCGTCTTTTTGAATCGACCCTGCATTTTTCTGGCGAAATAGCATCAAATTTGAATATCAGCGCCTTAGGCGGATATTCCTGCCAGGATTTTACAAATGAAGGCTTTTCTGCAGAGGGAGGAGATTTTCTGACAGACGATTTTTCTTTCAACAATCTCAGTGCTGCACTTGATTTTAAAAATGGAAAAGGCACAATAACAAGTTTTAAAAACTCAAACAGACTGAGCGCATTTTTTGGAAGGATTAATCTGAATATAAAAAATATATGGTTTGTTACTGCCAGTGCCAGTTATGAAGGTTCTTCCAGGTTTGGAGCGAACAACAAGTGGGGACTTTTCCCGGCTGCCGGGGCAGGGATGGATGTTGCTAAAGTGTTAAATATCAAATTTATTAACAACCTGAAATTACGCCTTAATTATGGTATAACCGGCAACCAACCCGGCGAAAGTTATCTGTCGTTGCTTCGTCTGAGTTCTCTGAGTCCACAGTGGTATAGCTGGTATGACGGAAATTTTTATCCGGAGTATTCAGTGGTGAACAATGCTAACCCTGATCTTAAATGGGAAAAGAAAGGTGAATTTGATGCAGGATTTGATTTTTCAATTTTCAAAAACAAGCTGTCAGGTTCATTTGATTTTTACACCTCGAAAACAAAGGATTTGCTGCAACAATATTTTGTTCCAGTCCCGCCAAATCTTTATAATCTGGAGTGGATGAATAATGGGGAAATAAGAAGCAGTGGACTTGAACTGACACTCAATTACAAGGTTATTAACAAAACTGACTTCTCTTATAGGATAACCCTTACCCATTCCCGAAATTTCAGGAACACGCTGGTTTTACCTTTATATCTTTATTATGGAACTTCATTAGTAACTTATAATACAGAGGTAATTGGTGACATTGGTTCTCCCGGGCATGGTGGTGAACCACTGATACTACTTGAAGAAGGGAAACCTATAGGTCAGCTGATTGGGTATGTTTTCAATGGAATTGATCAAAATGGGCGTATTATTCTGGCAGACATTAACCATGACGGATCAATCAACGGGTTGGATCGGACTATAATTGGACACGGCTTGCCTAAATCCATGATGGGATTTGACAATGTATTTAACTATAAAAACTGGGATCTGAACATTTTCTTTCGAGGTGTATTCGGACATGACCTTCTCAATTCTTATCGTTCCTTCTACGAAGGTCCTAATTATATTGAATATTACAATCTGCCTGAAACAGCAACAAATATGAGAAATAATACCACTGGTGAGTTAGCAACTATTACTTCAGGAATTTTAACCAGCAAAGATGTTGAAAATGCCTCTTTTATTTCTCTTGATAACATCACTCTGGGCTATAGCTTCAGGTTACCTGTAAGCTCACAATTCAGCAGCATCAGGATATTTCTCGGAGGAAACAATTTATTCTATTTAACCGGGTATAAAGGTCCGGATCCAAATCCAAGATATGTAGATAGTGAACCAGATTTGGGAACTTATAACAGCCCTCTCGTTCCTGGCGTTGACAGGAGAAATACCTGGCCAAGGACTCGATCGGTCACCTTTGGCGTAAATGTAGTTCTCTGAATTTGTGAATGTTGGAATATCTATTGATTCAAACCAAAAGGACTCTTCAACAGCTTGCAACTGCCTAATGGTAAATTTATAAATGGCTGGCAGTTATCTACCTGAACTCATCAAACATCTTCCTTAGGGTTACCTTTCCTTTTTCGGAACAGAAGAAACCCGATTTTTCAAGGTCGCGCA
The DNA here is from genome assembly GCA_903865465.1 of uncultured Bacteroidota bacterium. Classification (GTDB taxonomy): domain Bacteria; phylum Bacteroidota; class Bacteroidia; order Bacteroidales; family VadinHA17; genus LD21. The sequence goes on along the minus strand of CAIPJU010000737.1, from coordinate 300 downwards.
ACCCGGCAATACCCTGGTTTAAAGAGGGATTAACCAACCTGGCCTGATGAAGATACTTTACTGCATTCATCTTATCATTGTCATAGTAGTAGGCCAGCGAAAGACCCAGAATGGCATCTATTTCATGACTCTTGCTCTCAACTAACAGACACTTATTCAGACTTTCAATGGCTTTTTTATAGTCATTCATCTCCATATAACAGTAACCGGCATTACCCAATAATTTAGGATTATCAGGAAAAAGGCGCAAAGCTTTCTCATTGACCTCAATAGCTTTTGCATATTCTTTTTGGGCATAGT
>CAIPJU010000736.1 GCA_903865465.1 uncultured Bacteroidota bacterium | reverse complement strand
CTTTTCAAAAGAGTATGAGAAAAAGACAAGAAATTTCTATTTTTAACAAAAAAATGGAATAAAAATCCTTTCCCTATGAAAGCAGGTTATATTATAAAACATCTTATTGGGACCCTCGTTTTCTTCCTGATTCTTTTTCTTTCAGCCGGAAGATTAAGTTATTGGCAGGGACAGGCTTATATATCAATTGCACTCATAATGTTAGTATTAAGTAATACTGCGCTGAAGCTGGATACAGATCTTTTAATTGAACGTTCAAAACCCGGAGAAAACACAAAAAAGTGGGACAAAATAATATTGGGACTCTCTTTCCTGGGTACTATTTCGATGTATGTTACAGCAGGACTCGATTCGGGACGTTATCACTGGTCTCCGGTAATCCACTGGGATTTGTTCCTGCCCGGATTAGTGCTTACTGTCAGCGGACAGCTTCTCTTCCTTATCGCACAAAAACAAAACAAATTCTTCTCAAGTACAGTCAGGATTCAACACGAGCGAGACCATACAGTTTGCGATTCCGGTCTCTATAAAATTGTCAGACACCCTGCATACATGGGCTCTGTTATCCAGTTAATCGGATTCCCATTATTCTTTGCATCAATCTGGAGTATAATACCTGTAAGCTTCTTGGTAATTCTTCATATAGTAAGGACTTTTCTTGAAGATGAAACCTTAAATGAAGAATTGCCCGGATACCGGGAATATTCGAAAAAAACAAAATTTAAGATTATCCCATACGTTTGGTGATTCCCAAGAAACTAATATTCTATGGGAAATGACAATTCAACCGGTATTCTACAATATTAAGGCTTAGATAAACCTGCTTCCAGATTCCACCCTTGCAATTCCCAAAAGAATACCTGGAACCCTTCTCCTCGTATCTGACTGATTAAGAATAAGGGAAAAAGATATTTTAATGTTCATAGAGAATATCTCTTTTAAAATCCCGTTTTCAGATATCAGCTTTATCAGAAATTCAAAGCACCTGAAACTAACTTCTAAAAACAGAAATCATGAAAACGAAATTTTTTCTTGCTTTTATTACCATGGCGCTAATGTGTGGATGGACAAATCCAACTAAGAAGGAATTTTTATTCTTAAATTCCAGTCAGCTAAAACCCTTAGGCCTGGTACTTACTGATAATGGTCTCTTCTACAAGAACCTCAACCCCGACTGGAAGCAGGATAAAGCAAGATACTCCTGTTTAAGCTTCTACTGTTGCAGAAACAATTACCTGACTACAAATCACTATACGGAGAAAGATGTAATAAAAGCCGGTAACAGAATTGAAAAGTTATTGCTGAAGCTAGAAACAACAAAGCTTGATTTTTATCCCTTGTTAATAGGAAATCCAAAGGGTGACCTAAGCCTGGATAATACCACTCAGCCAAAAGATCTGAAACTATTCCCGGTAGCAATTTGCATGAGTGAAACGAATATTAATAGCAGAAAAGATACAATCGTCGTCTGGTTCAAACCTACTGAATCATTTAAGAAGTCCTTGCCGGAAGGTGTTAAGGTTGAAGAGTATCTGGCAGTACCCGAAAGGAGAAAATAACGACCTTTTGGATGGGCTGAATAGCAAAGG
>CAIPJU010000735.1 GCA_903865465.1 uncultured Bacteroidota bacterium | reverse complement strand
CTTGTTTCTTCTCAAGCCCAGGTTACAGCCCAGCCTGCAGGTAACCCGAAGATGATCATAGCTAAAGTCTTCATAAAAGCAGGACATGAAGCAGAGTTTATTGAGAAGGCAAAAGAGATGATTGTAAACTCGAACAAAGAGTCAGGATGCTTAGGCTACATGTTATATCAGGATCCCTATGAAAAGACAAATTTCATCTTTGTGGAGAAATATAAGAGCCAGGCTGCCATTGATGCTCATTTTGCAAGCTCATACTTTAAGGCATTCGGACCAAAAATTTCTGACCTGACCGCTAAAGCTACTGATATTAAAATAATCGATATAGCCGCTGAGAAATAATCTGAACGGCTTATTAATATTTAACTGAAGGAGGATATTTAATGCTCTACAGGCAACTGGGAAAGACTGGCATTGACATTTCAGTTCTCGGATTCGGATGTATGAGACTCCCGGTCATTGACCGCAAACAGGAAATGATAGATTATCCTGCATCAGCCCGATTGATCTATCATGCCATTGAGAATGGCGTTAATTATATCGACACTGCATATTTTTACCATGCTCAGGTTTTCGGACAGAAGGGTGAAAGCGAACCCTTCCTTGGGAAAACACTCTCAGGCGGATGGAGGCAAAAGGTCAATCTGGCGACCAAAATGCCCCTTTTCATTTTAAGACGGAAGGAACAGATGGAATCCTACCTGGAAGAACAGCTGGAGAGACTGAAAACAGATTATCTCGATTTTTATCTGCTCCATGGCCTTGATGGCGAGACCTGGGACAGGATGTGCAATCTGGGAGTCAGGGAGTTCCTCGATAAAAAGAAGGCTGAAGGGAAAATCAGGTTCCCTGCTTTCTCCTTTCATGGTCAGTCGGATGATTTTAAAAGGATCTGTGATGGTTACGACTGGGCTTATGCCCAGATCCAGTACAACTACATGGATATTGATTTTCAGGCAGGATACGAGGGACTTAAATATGCTTCCGAAAAAGGTATCGGTGTTGTTGTTATGGAACCCCTGAAAGGAGGAAAGCTTGCCAATAACCTTCCCGGAGAGATGGAATCGATCATTGGCAGTTCTGAAATAAAAAGGAGTCCGGCTGAATGGGCTCTGCGTTATGTATGGAACGAAGCTGGTGTTTCGACCCTCTTATCAGGTATGAACAGTATGGAACAGCTTGAAGAAAACATCAGGATTTCCAATGAGGCTGTTCCCGGTTCTCTTTCCAATGATGAATCGAAACTGTTTGATTCATTACGCGATGCTATGGGAGCAAGGATAAAAGCCGACTGTACAGCCTGCCGTTATTGCATGCCATGTGCTTCGGGCGTTGAAATCCCTGAAGTACTTTCCGCATTAAACAATGCCGCAAAATGGAACGATTCGAACCAGTGGCTTACAGGATATACCCGGGTTACAGGTAAGGCAGGTAAATGTACTTCCTGCAGGGAGTGTGAGGAAATATGTCCCCAGGGACTCCCTATTTCATCCCTGATGAAAGAGTCCTTAGCCCTATTCAGGGAATAAGTAAGATTATTTTCAGGAAAGACCTTGAAATTTCAGATTGCTGAGACATTAAATTTTGCACTCATTCCGCATGATACCACAAAGGCCATCGTCCCGCTGGTATTGCCTGAAACAGTAAAGGTCAGTTTTTTATCAGCCTTCAGCTTTGCTCCCAGCTGGCTTAAAGTTGCAGCCGAAACTGTTGGAGTAAACTGGTTATTTGATGAGGTAATGTTGGACTGTGTGCATACGGTTCCAACACCGGCAACATCGAGTGTTATGGTATTGATTGTCTGTCCGGCGGTTAGCCCGCTTATGGAAATAACAATATTACTCAGGTCGACAGAGTTGATTTTTGAAAGATAGGAACTAATGTCTGTATTGTCAGCCAGCGAGAGGTCCTGGGTTTTTGTAAAAGATGCAATTGCTGCCTGATTCAGTGCTTTTGTTCCGGCTACGGTAACCGGAATACTTGTCTGTAAAGTAGTATTCACATCGATCGAGGCCGCCTCTTTGAGTTTATTACAGCCTGACAGCGCTGCCAACGCAAGTACAAATAAGAACAATTTTGATTTCATAGTGATTGCTTTTAATGGTTTAAAACTCCTTAAATCATAGCTTTAGCTGCACTAATATATTCATTTTATATTAAATAAGCAAAGGGTTTATGTCCTGTTTAATTGATGGATTGATATTTTTGACTAAAAGCAGAGATCAAACAATCTGTTATAAAAAGATAAGATGGGAAGACCAGAATTAATCAGGCTAATTCCGGTATTGCTTTTCCGATAAAATTTAACTATATTTTCAGTGATTTTCCGGGGATTGTTTTGGGACTTTTAACGAATAAGTATTTGAGTTTTTGCTCCTTTACTTTTTTCTGATTTGGGATTAGATTAAGCTGAAATATTACTTGAAT
>CAIPJU010000734.1 GCA_903865465.1 uncultured Bacteroidota bacterium | reverse complement strand
GCCTTGTCAAATATGCGGATGTCGATCTTTTCACTCAGGAATAATGATATCCGGCTCAGTGGTCTGACAAACAGGGCATTATAAATCTCATCAATATAAAACTTGTTGTATGCCAGTTTTATGACTCCTTTTCTGTTGACGGAATCATCATCAGGGATATGGTTTCTTTTAATAAAAATTACACTGGTTATATAAATCGATACAATGATAAGCGATAATACAATACCTGCAAGCAGCCATCCCGAAGCTGCCGTAAGTGGTGATGGCCCTAGTCTGGCGGCAGCATTGCTGAATACAGGTTGCAGGTATATTGCCAGCCTGTTTTCGGGGGAGGCCATTAAAACTATCGGCAATGCTCCGAAGGCAGATAAGAATCCAAGAATTCCAAGGGGTATAAGCATTACTGAAGGAGATTCATGAATATGGTCAGCCTGTTCAGGACTTCCCCGGAATGATCCCCTGAAAGTAAGCCAGAAGAGGCGGAAAATGTAGGAAGCCGTTATTAAGGATGCTAATACTGAGAATATCCATAGTGCAGGGCTCTTTGTAAAGGCTGCAGCGAGGATCTCGTCTTTTGAAAAGAAACCCGAAAAAGGAGGGATCCCCGAAATGGCAAGTGTTCCTGTCAGAAAAAGAAGAAAGGTCCATGGCAGCTTTTTCTGCAGTCCTCCCATTTTTCTCAGATCCTGTTCTCCTCCGAGCGAATGGATAATAGCTCCCGCCGAAAGGAAGAGAAGAGCTTTGAAAAATGCGTGGGTCATCAGGTGGAAAAGAGATCCCGAAAATGAACCGGCACCCAGTCCCACGAACATTAGTCCGAGTTGACTTACAGTTGAATATGCCAGAACTTTTTTTATGTCGTTCTGGAAAAGGGCAATTATTCCGGCAACAAGAGCAGTTACAAGTCCTGTAAAAGCTACAACTGTCATAGTAACAGGCGCAAGGGCAAAAAGAACCCCGGCACGCGCCACAAGGTAAATACCAGCAGTTACCATGGTTGCAGCATGGATGAGAGCCGAAACTGGTGTGGGACCTGCCATAGCGTCAGGCAACCAGGTGAAAAGAGGAATCTGAGCACTCTTACCTGTAGCCCCTGCAAACAGCAGGAGAGTGATGACTGTAATTACCCGGGTACCCGGCAGAATCCCTGAAGCTGCCTGAAAAACATCCTTGTAGCTCAGGCTGTTGAAAGTCTTATAAATGAAAAACATACCCAGAAGAAATCCAAGGTCGCCAATCCGGTTCATGATAAAAGCCTTCCTGGCGGCATTGTTGAACTGGTGGTTTTTGTTCCAGAAACCGATCAAAAGATATGAGCATAATCCTACCCCTTCCCAGCCTATGAACATAACCGGGAAATTTCCGCCAAGGACCAGGATCAGCATAAAAAATATGAAGAGATTCATATAGGCAAAAAACCTGTTATAGCCTTCATCACCATGCATATAACCTATGGAATATACATGAATAAGAAATCCCACCCCGGTTATTATAAGCATCATCAGAGCCGATAGCCTGTCGGCCAGGAATTCGATCGGAATATTAAGGCTTCCTGCCCTTATCCATTCGGCAACAGTAATGGTTTCAGCTTCTGCACCGCCTGAGAGCTGAAGAAAAACTAATACCGAAAACATGAACGACAGGAGGACCATGAGGCTGGCCAGCCATCCGCTGTATTTTACAGGAAGCCGCCTGGAATTAAGACCCGTAAACAGGAAACCTGCAAGAGGAAAGAGGG
>CAIPJU010000733.1 GCA_903865465.1 uncultured Bacteroidota bacterium | reverse complement strand
TTAAAAATATTTGTAAAAACAAAAATATCAGCCATTAGTGAGCTGCCGGAAAACCTCCTCAAGGTTGCTTTCCTGATTTTGCATCGATAACACGGTGAGTTTGTTTCGGACTGCATAGGCAAAAAGGAGAGGACGGATATCTTCCGAGCCTTCAGCTTCAACCATCCAGCTATTCCCCTTCAGATGTATTGCTGAGGAGATATAGCTGACAGCGGTGAGTGGCTCGGCAATCTCCTCCCTGTCAAATTCGATCATAACAGATTGTTTTGGCCGCTTTATTACTGAATATATTTTACCGATCTCATCATCGGCCATCTTGATCCCCTTGTCGATTATTATCACCCTGTCGCAGATAGCCTCAACCTCCTGCATAATATGAGTCGAAAGCATGACGGTCTTCTCTTTTCCTGCTTCTTTAATTAGGTTCCTGATCTCAATAATCTGGTTTGGATCGAGACCAGTTGTTGCCTCGTCGAGAATAAGGACTGTTGGATTATGTATCAGCGCCTGGGCAAGTCCCACACGCTGTCTGTATCCTTTCGAAAGCGAACCTATTCTCTTTTTTTGTTCAGCAGTAAGCCCGGTCATTTCTATTATGTTATCGATAATTTTCTTACGGGGCGAGGGTAGTTTATAGATCTCTGCAACAAATCCAAGGTATTCCCTAACATACATTTCGGGGTAGAGCGGATTATTCTCAGGGAGGTAACCAATTTGCCGTTTAATTTCAAGCCCTGCTTCTCCCACATCGAGGCCATTGACAGAAAGCTTTCCCGATGAGGCAGGGATGAAGCCTGTTATGATCTTCATCATCGTCGATTTTCCTGCACCGTTAGGGCCCAGGAAACCGGTTATCTTGCCTGTTTCAACTGTAAATGTGACATTGTCAAGCGCTTTCTGCTCTCCGTAAAATTTCGTTACTCCCTCAACTACAATAGACATGTATCTGATTTTATTCTTTTATTTATTCAATTCAGGATCGTTTTATTCCAGTTTTATACAATGGAGGCAATCCAAAATACTTTTAACCGCAAAGGTCGCAGAGGCTAAGCAGAGATTGCAAAGAATGAACATGTAAATGATCTCTTTGCACTCTCACATCTGACCTTTGCGCTCTCTGCGGTTAATGGATTTATTTCTTTATTCCGCCTCTGTTTTCAACCGTACATGAACTGCCCTACCTTGGCGAAGGATACCCTGGGGTTGACACAGCAGACAGGAATCCTGGAACTGTTAGCTATGATGAACTGCTCCTGAGCACCGAGCATATAATCGGCCATGGTTATATTCTTGGTTGTCATAATCAGGATCAGGTCGGCATTTATCTTCTGACTGAATTCGATAGTCTGTTGAGCGAAATTCCTGTTTGGAACTTCGTGTACCTCATAAGCTATATTATTCTGAATAAGATACTTGACAGCAAAATTAAGATTTGTGTTGGTCTTCCTCGAAAGGCTCTTGTCCTTAGTAACGGCAACCAGCATATTTATTTTTGAATCAAAGTATTTTCCCATGAAGATAGCCATATTAAGCTTCTCCTTATTTTCAACCTTGAAATCAACAGGGAAAACAATATTATGGTATTTGCCCTGGTCAGCAGGTGGCTCCTGTACAACTATAAAAGGCATTTTTGCTTTTACAATTACTTTCAGGGCCCAGCTGCCCATATATTTTTGCATTCCAACCATCCCATGAGTTCCCATCACAACAAGGCTCGATTCATTGTCGTTGGCAAATTCGGGAATTGAGGTAAATATGCTTCCCCTTATAACCTTTGAGGTTATTGGACGATTGTATTTACTACTGCTTTCCTCAGCAATCTTTTTCAGCTTAGCATTAACCTCATCTTCCTCTTTACTATGAATTGAAGGTTCCACAATATGCAGAAGACAAATATTGTTGCCGACCAT
>CAIPJU010000732.1 GCA_903865465.1 uncultured Bacteroidota bacterium | reverse complement strand
GATCAGACTAAAATAACTTATTTTTTAGTAAAATCAAATTCAAATATATTACCATTGGTTATAAATCATTGAGAATCTCAAATAAACAATTAATAAAAACTTGCTAATTGCTTTTTTTGTTAAGCCTATGTTCTTAATTATTAATACTTTACTTTATGTAATATACTCTATATTCCAGGCTCTGCGCCCCTGCGCCAAGAACAAATAAAATCATATCAGAGTTTGAATATGGAAGCGCAAATTCCGGTATGATCCGGCACAGCTCTCACTACCTCACCCGGCTTAATTAATAGCGGTTCGCTACACGGATCCTTGGAATTCCCGGATTTTTTTGCTTTTGGCTTTAATAAATCATAAATTCGTTCGTACCACTTATCATAAATATTTACGACAGGGTTTAATCTTAACTGGTTGCTTTTCATGTGCATCATCAAAAGAAATGAAAGTAAGAAGCCTCTCCTTTTTCATTCGGAGACCGGCTGCTGATCTCAGTTAATTGTTCATCCAATTACCACTCACTAAATTTTTTAAACAGGAATGCATGTACGGATGACTTCGATTTCCTCTATTGAGGGCATAAAAAGGAGTACGACATCGATGCAAGACTGCTCGGAAGCAGTATGAACGGAAGCAGTAATTCAATCACCGGGCTTCAGGAATCGTCGGCAAGATATTACCAGCGTCCCGATGCAGCTTACCTGGGCTTTGATACAACAAGAACACATCTGAACGGGTACGGCGGCAAATTCAGGATTGGCAGGATCGCAGGCGCTCACTGGCAATACTATACAGGTGCATCGTTACTTTCGCCGGGTCTCGAACTGAACGACATCGGGTACCTGACCATTGCCGACCAGATCAGGAATGAAAACGATATACTTTACCAGACGAATAAATCAGTTTCAATATTTCACGACTACAGTTTCGAGTTAAACCAGTACAATACCTGGAATTTTAACGGTACTTTTTTAGTCTCGGGTGCCGGATTGCCAATCCCGACTTTAATTTTCAGCAGTTCAGGTCAAACCTCGTGGCTAAATGGGAGTACCGAAAAGGTTCTTTCATCTATCTGGTATGGTCGGGCGACAGGACCGCGATCAGCAATTCATCCGGCACCTCTGTTGGGCAGTCATTCAGGCAGCTGATGAAAATCTTTCCTGATAATATTTTCCTGATAAAGCTGAGCTACTGGTTTAATCCTTAGTTTTAGCCGGTTCAGCTTTGAATGATTCAAAAAGTGATTCTCGTTTTCAGCTTCAAATGGTATCGGAGTGGTATAATAAAGAAAATTCTGATGTATCAGTACATTGGAAGATATAAGAAATGCAGAAGAGGATGTAAATATGAAATACGACGAGCATTAGTTCATGAAAGTATGATTCTGCAGGATGTCGGGTATACCATTATATAATCCCTGATTCCAATAATTTATTAAATTTGTGGTATGATAAGAAGAAAACAGCATATAATTAAACTGATCCGCGAGAAGGTTAACGAACTTGACAATACTGCTGAGGTGATTCTCTATGGATCCAGAGCGAGAGGAGACAATAAATGGGACTCTGATTGGGACGTGATGATTCTTCTAAATCGCAAAAACGTCGATAAAAAGGACGAACAGGTTTTCCGGCATCATCTTCTTGATATTGAGTTGGAAATTGGAGTGCCAATCTCCGTTTTCGTATATTCGAAAAGTGATTGGGAAGGTAAGTACTCAATTACACCGCTCTTTAAGAGTGTCAAAAAAGACGGAATTCTTATTTCATGAATAAAGAGCAGACCGACTACATTAATTATCGGCTTCAACGAGCAAGTGACACTTTAAATGATGCCAGACTTCTTGCCGAAAATGAGAGATGGAATTCTTCAATTAACAGACTGTATTATGCTTGTTTTTATGCCGTCTCGGCCCTGCTCTATTTTCATTCTATTGAAGCCAAAACTCATAAAGGAGTCCGGATTAAATTCATGAGTGAGTTTATTAAGACCGGACTTTTCGACAAGGAATATGGCAAACTCTTTTCAGATCTTTTTGACTGGAGACAAGAAGGTGACTACTCCGATTTTGTATTATTCGATAAAGATTTAACTCTTCCCATGATAAATAAAAGTGAGAAATTCATTACCTTGATTAGAAATTTCTTAATTGCAAAGTAAGCATCCCAGATAGTCCGTCCAGGTAGTGCAAAAACCCAGATCTGTCTTTCGAAGTTTTTCTTAATAGGTAGCAAGCAGGCCATTGATTATTGAAATAATATCGCATGATAGCAGGATACTATTTTCAATGGAGAAATCAGAAATTTTTCATGACTACCGGGTAGTATTAAGGGAAGCATTGGCATGTGGAATCGATCTTAATGGACTTTTTGTCAAAAATGAAAATATCAACAACCTCGAATTTAGCCGGATCAAGATAAACGATTTCAGGTTTGAAAACTGCTCGATGGTAAATGTTCAATTCATTGAATCGGATTTACCTGAATTGCATCTTGATGAATGCAATTTAGCAAATTCAGAATATCATGAATGTCGGCTAAACCAATCCGATTTCTGCGATTGCCAGCTTCTAAAATCCCTTTTCAAAAACTCATCCCTGAAAAAAGCACGGTTTGTACACCTGGTCTCCTCAGATGAAT
>CAIPJU010000731.1 GCA_903865465.1 uncultured Bacteroidota bacterium | reverse complement strand
TTGTGCCTTCAGATAAATGAAAAAAGGAGCTGTGAAATCGTGAAGGAAAAGTCTTATTCCTTTGAAAGTATGATTGGCAGGCACTGAATCAACCGTTAAATTTCCATCAATATATACGAGAGGGAGTCTGAATGCCGCCAGATAGAAGCTGTACAACAAAGAACTCCTGTCTCCTTCAAAATGTGTGAATGTAAAATGAATACCGTCATTATCGAAGTAGGCGGAAGAGTTCGTTGATTTACAGAAGATAAACGATTTATTCCAGACAGTGGTCTGAAGGTCCCATTCAATTTTTTCAACTCCTTTGGGACTTTTCGATTCCCACTTTAGTTTTGTTCCGGGAAAGAGGCTGAATGCTTTTTTCAGCATCCCATGGGCTTCAACAGCGGATACCAGGTGGCCCATTCCGGGATAATTGAAGGTCTCTATTGATTTTCCGTTATCGAGAAATGCAAAGAGAGGGTATTTCATTGTTTTGGATCCTATGTATGGTGTTTGCTGCACCTGGAAATGAAGATGAGGGTAGGGGGAACGACCTGAATTGCCAACTCGTCCGATCCTCTGTCCTGAAATTATATTATCTCCGATTTTCACTGTTAATGACCCTTTCCTGAGATGGCTGAGTTTTGTGAAAAGGCCTTCAGCATGCTTGATTATTATTGTGTTACCCCAGTTTTTATCAATATTTACTTCTCCTGTTTTGTTATCATCGATACCATCTTCGGTCATTACCACAGAGCCATCGGCAGGGGCAAGGACCGGCTGGTCGAAGCAATAATGATCAACTAATTCGGTTCCCTTGTTCCTGTATCTTAGTTTATTCCTGTCAGTAATAACAAAATCCCATGCCTGTGCCCAATCTCCCTTATGAGTAAAATCTCCTTCATGTCCCTGATCTACCAACCACTCTCCAAAGAAAGGGAGTTTAATCCTCATCCATCCGAAATTAGGGAACCTGCTTGTGAAACTCCTGAATGAATACAGGTTACGCTCAGGGATTCCTTCCTGTATAACCACCTCCCTGAAATGTGAAGCTGAAGTTCTGAATCGCAGGGCATAGATGAAAGTTATTACCACAATGTTAAAAGGAAGGGAAACGAGAATTAAGTGCAATGGTTTTATGAGTCCTGAAATGCCGGCTGCAGCAAGAGCTATGACCGGTGTCATGGCAATGGCCCAGACATATGAATAAAGGGAGGGGATATAAAAATAGCCCCCAATGGCGATAGCTCCCAGAATAAAATTAAACCCGATAAAGCTGTAGCCTATCTGGTTGAGATCCATTCCAAAGAAGAGGTAAGCTACCCAGGCGACTGAAAATCCGAGCAGGGAGAGGACAAAAGTTATGCGTGAATAAAAAAACAGGGCAATAGCAATAATGAGCCCGGCAAAAACATTGAACTGGAAGAATATAGCTCCCAGCGAAAGGAAGTAACTGTTCAGGAAGTCAGATGTAATATTTGATGTCCACCACTGATGAAGCCTGATAAGAGGTTCTCCTCCAATCATGAAAAGTTTGTTGAGGACATAGGCTCCGCTCTGGTTTATAACAGTACCATTCAGTTCTCCAACAGAACTTAATACTATCCATACGGCGAAAACGAATGGAAGTGAGAGTGAAGGGAGATAATATTTATCGAGGATCCCCTGAATGGTTATAGTTATAAGAAGTGTGAGAAAGCCTGACAGGATTGCAATGACAATCAGAATTGGTGACAGCTTGAAATAATAACCCAATCCCAGTCCAACAAGGAGGCTGTTAAATCCGTAGAAGCCTTTGGTCAGAGATAGATTATTGAGCTTTAGCAGCGAGGCAGCCATATTTGCTGAAATCACGGAAAGCAGTCCGCACAGGCCGGCTGAGAAGTCGAGAAATGAAACAGCAGCGAGTGGTATTGCCAGCCCGTCGTTCTCTGAAAAAAATATCTGGGAGTAACTTCTTACCACTCCGCGGGCAAAGGCAGTTAATGCTCCGTTTTTTCGCATCCGGTTCCGGTTTTGTTATTTTCTCAGTAAGCTTTTGTCTGATTTATACAATATTACAATAAATATCCCGGGATAATTTCATTTGAAGAAATGTCCTCGAGCGTTTCAGCCCTTCTTATCACATTGACCTCACGGTTCATACTGATGAGCACCACGTTGGGCCTTGTTGTGATGAACTGCTGGGATTGAGAAAGATTATAGGCTCCCGATTTGGCAATTACAAATCTGTCACCTCTTTTTAAAGCGGGAAACATCAATGATGGTCTCAACAAGTCGATATTCATGCAAAGGGGGCCGAAAATTGATGTCTCTTCCACAATTCCGGAGTGGCTGCCCACAGGATGAAACTTGTGATCGTACCAGTATGCAGTGAAAAGCAGGTTCACTCCGACATCAACAATTGTGGCCCTTCTTCCGTCGGAAAGACGTTTATTGGCGATGACTGAACCTGCCAGAAAGCCTGAATTGTCAATCAAGGCCCTGCCTGTTTCGAGTATCAGGACTGGCAATTTATCCGGTTTAATCTGCGAATTAATTAACGCAGATGTAATAGCTTCGGCATATTCATCGAAAGAAGGAGTTGTATCCTCACCAGAGAGGTAGGCTCCCCTGAGTGTATTCCGCGACGCGAAACCTCCTCCCATATCAATATAGGAAATATGAAAGTCGAACTTCCGGGCTATACTTACTGCAAGTTCAGCCAGTTTGGATGCAGCTAGATTGTAAGGATCGGTACTTATCATATAGGTCCCTATGTGGGTATGGAGTCCCATCAGATTGAGATGGGGATTAATCATTATCCTGTTAATGGCATCCCAGGCCTCACCGTTTTCGTAATTAAAACCGAATCTGTCCCATTTGGGATTTATGCCCGTATCCATATTGACCCTCACCGCAACACGAGCCTCAAGGTTATTCCTGTTGCATATATCAGTAAGGAGAAACAGCTCATCCATATGATCAATATGAATAAATGAACCATTAACCACTGCCTTTAAAAGTTCATCGCTGCTTTTCGCCGGGCCGTTAAAAATGATATTTTCACCCTTTACACCATTCCTGATGGCTTTGTCATATTCAAAACCGGATACAACTTCAGCCCAGGAACCCTCATTATGGAAAATACGGCAGATGGCATCGAGATAATTGGTTTTGTAGCTCCAGGCCATCTGAGTCTTATGATACCTGACGCTGAAGGCTCTTTTTACATCTTCCATGCTTTTACGGATCTCTCTTTCCGAGAAGATATAGAGAGGAGATCCAAACTGATCCATAAGGTCATTGACATTTATGCCGTCGATAAGCGGCATGGCAGCTATCACAGAACCTGTCCCGTGTTTTGAAGGAACTCCGGGAGTGAGCCTCGTTATTGTTGGTCGTTCAAATAGCTGTTTTGACATTGTTTTGTTTCTAAATTTACCGGATAGTTTATTTTATAGTTCCCCTGTGGTTGTAAGATGAGAAAAAAGATCAAGGTCGACAATCATGTCATACGAATACCTGATAAACATTTTTCCCACATCGTACCTGGTGAAAGGAGTTACCTTCTGTCCCATGGTGAGCTTAACCAGTGCCTCAGGTATATTTTGTCCGGCTCCAATTGCAAGATATACCCATGCGGGGATCCTTGGATTTATTTCAAGCAGGTAAAGTTCATTTCCTGAGGTCCTAATAAGCTCGAGTTCCATCCCGCCTTTCCATTTTGTTCTTGTTATAATTCTCTCGGCAAGCTGATGAAGAGCAGGGTCATCAATAGTAATTCCACCCCAGGCCTTGCCTTTATCTGTAATATATTGCTTGCGCATAGGAACACATGCAATGAGGTTCCCGGCACCATCGCCAAGCGCCACTATATTGACCTCTGTTCCCCTGATGTATTCCTGTATAATTACAGGCAAACCCCAATTTGAAGACAGTTTTTCAAAATAATTGGCAGCCTGTTCGAATGAGTGAGCCTGGTATGCATCATAATACTTACCTTTTACCATAACAGGATAGTTCATTGACTTTAAGGTATTGTGCATATCCTGAATACTGAAGACCTCTGTTCCGCGAGGAACAGTTACCCCGTATTTCTCACCAAAGAGAGGTAGGTTTGATTTGTCTCTCTCCTCAAATTGCTTTAAAGTAGGAAGATATGTTCTGATTCCCTTGTCGGCGAGCCGAGTTTCAAGCTTTATAAAAGAAAAGAGTTCAGCGTCGAAATTGGGAATTATCATATCAAGTTTTTCCTTCTCATGAATCTCAAGGAGCCTTGAAAAAAGGACATCTTTTCCTTCAGCCGGGTAGGGGATCATGTAGGTCTTATCGACAAGGTCGCGCATATAAATCCCTGGTTCCAGATGTTCATAAGCAAGTCCGATTATCCTGGCATCAAGTTCTTTTGATTCCCTGATGCCGCGGATTACCGGAATTCCCGGACCCGGACTGTCTATGTTGTTGAGTCCGGTAACGGCTATTGTTACTTTTTGCCGGCTCATTTTTCTTCTTCCAGAAGGTTATAAACGTTAAGGTCGTTGAGAAAATCTGTAAGATATCTTTCAAGAGTTGTAAGATCAACGTCATAACTTTCCCTTAAGATGTCTGAAATCTGACTTATGCTTTTTCCTTCTTTAATCATGAATATAACTTCCTTGCCGGTTTTATTCATGGTAAATGAATCGCCGGTGGATGGATTGAAAACAAATCCATTTTCACTGAATGCTATGTTTTCCTTTATGTGCATTTGTTTTATTAAGGGATAATTAAGCAGGAAAGGTTGTCCCATTGCCTGAAAGCAATGCAAACTTAATCCAATCCTTTCTTTTTCACAAAAATAATCAATGGATTACGATGTTGTATAAGCGTATCCTCGTGATTTATCTGTGAAAAGAAATAAGAAGACAGCAGGAGGATTTTTTTCTGAATCTCCTGTTAAGAATACTGATTTATGGTGATTCTTAATTCGTCCGGGAAGTTTTAAAGAAGAATTCCTGCCAGAGATGCTGAGATATAGGAAGCCATTGTACCGCAAAGCATGGCTTTGAATCCCAGTTTTGCAAGGTCGGCTTTACGGTGTGGAACCAGGACTCCAATACCTCCAAGTTGTATGGCTATTGAGCTGAAATTGGCGAATCCGCAAAGTGCGAAACTTGCGATTACTATTGATTTAGCGCTGAGAACTCCCTGGTGAATCATGGGGGAGAGGTCGGAATAGGCAACAAACTCATTGATTACCATTTTAGTACCCATAAGTGATCCGACATGCATTGATTCCGATGCCGGAACTCCCATAACGATGGCGAGAAGGCTGAAAACTGATCCGACGATATCCTTAAGGCGAAGGTGATCGAGATTTAGTCCGATGGAGCTGAGCGAAAGGCCTGTCCAGGCAAGGAAATGTCCGAAGTACCCAAGAAGTGCGTCAATGAGTGCGATCAGGGCAATAACGCCTATAAGCATGGCGACAACGTTAATGGATATCTTCATACCATCGGAGGCACCGTGTGATATTGCATCCATAATCCCGGCATGTTCTCTTTTGACATCAAGGGTTACCTTTCCTTTTGTCTCTGATTCCTCAGTTTCGGGGAAAACAATTTTTGAAATAACCAGTGCCCCGGGAGCTGCCATCAGGCTTGCGGCCAGAAGATATGAAGCAGGAACACCCATTGAAATATAAACTGCCATTACACCTCCTGCTATACAGGCCATGCTTCCCGTCATTGATGCGAGAAGTTCTGACATAGTCATGCCCGAGAGGTAAGGTCTGATCATTATCTGGGCTTCAACCTGACCTACAAAGGCGCTTGCGACATTCGACAAGGCTTCACTTCCGCTGACTCTCATTGCCCAATGTACAAAGCGGGCGATTACTGCAACGAATCTTTGCATAAGTCCAATGTGATATGCTATTGCAACCAGGACGCAGACGAAAATAATTGTTGGTAGAAGGATGAAGAGGAATATACCGCTTTTAACTATCCCTTCAGGAAGTATCTGGCTTACTTTGGTGAGATCTCCGAATACAAACGAGCCTCCCTGTTGTGAGAAGTCGAGAAGCTTGTTAATGGCCTTTCCAAGCCACAGGAAGATATGTTGGCCAAGGGGTACCTTAAGAATAAATATAGCAAGAACAACCTGTAGTGATAGTCCGGTAACAACAAGCCTGTAATTTATTTTCTTACGGTTGTTCGACCATAAAAAAGCAAGTCCGAGGATTACTACTATTCCTATGATTCCGGTAAAACGTCCCATGTAAATTTGAGGTGAAGGTTAATAATGTGATTCTTTCAAACCTACATCTTTTTTTTTACACGGGAACAGAAATCAGAAGAAAGAATTCAACATTTAGAAGTAAACGCCAATCTGTCCATGCCGCGGAATGGCACGATAAATGATTTTAGCATCAGCCCGG
>CAIPJU010000730.1 GCA_903865465.1 uncultured Bacteroidota bacterium | reverse complement strand
CTTCAGGCTACTGTGGATATGGCATATACAAATGGAGACCAGTTGAAATTTACTGGTGTTTCAGGTAGTTATAAGACAGTCGTGATGGATGTTCCGGCAACGAGCAAAACAGAAACTTTTAGTTTTGTACTTTGCAGGGATGGAGACTATAATATCTATGCAGTTGTTACTATCGGCACACAGGTCTGGATGGCGGAAAATCTGAAGACTACAAAGTACAACGATGGTACAACAGCAATTCAAAATGTGACCGATGCTACCACTTGGGCAGGACTTTCCACTGGTGCATATGGTGATTATTCTAATGTTCCTCTCTATTCCGATACTTATGGCAGGCTATATAACTGGTATACAATTGCTACAACCAACACTAAAAATGCATGCCCGACAGGATGGCATGTTTCGACTGATGCGGAATGGACGACTTTGAGCACATATCTTGGTGGATTGACTATTGCAGGTGGTAAACTTAAGGAGACAGGAACGAGTCATTGGACCAATCCGAATACTGGGGCTACGAACGAAAGCGGATTTACTGCTCTCGGTGGAGGTTACCGCAGTCAAAGCGGAACTACCGGACTTATGGGGTCGAATAGTTTCTGGTGGACATCTACTCAGGCAACTGCTTCATCAGGATATTACCGTTATATGATGAATAGTTCTGCAGCACTGGGAAGCGTTGACAATGATAAACATGCAGGATTTTATGTCAGATGCGTAAAAGATTAGTTTAGATTATCGCTTAAGTTTATTTTGAAGAGCTAATCCTTATAAATCAGAAAGCCCCTGTTCTTAACCTTAAGAATAGGGGCTTTCAATTTAAACATTTCTTGGTTACCTTATATGAATAGTTCTTTCCCTTTAATAAAAGATGACACTTTGGATTAGGAGATATTCTCTTTTTTTTCTAATATCTGTCAAGCCATCTGTACCTTTTAGAATTATCGCCGAATTTTACAGCCACTGTTATCTCATGCGTCCCGTAAGTTGCACTCTGAATCTTGTTTGAAGTAAAATCGAAGGCATAACCAAAATACATCGATAACTTGTCAGTTTTATTGGGCACATACCTGAACATCACATTTGCTATTACTGCCCCGCTTGTTCTGTAAGTCAATCCTGACCAGAATGCCTGATCGTAGATATAGGTTACACCAATATCAGCTTGTGGTGTTAGCTCTTCTGATGTCTTAAAAAGAAACGAAGGCTGAATCACATTATTATTGCCAGATTTTATGTTATATGAGCCGAACATATAATAATGCCTGTACATTTTGTATTTCGTTGTACCGAAGTTTCCAATTACAATGGAAGATCCGAATAACTGCTGGGCAGAAAAACCAAAATCAAAGCTGGGATTCAGAAGATAGACGCCGAAATCAGCATTTGGAATAAAGACTCCCCTGCGCAGGTTATCGGAAAGCCAGGGTTCGTTAGGATCTTCGAAATTTTTATCAGTAACATTTGCAGTAAAATAATAGCCGTTCAGAGCCAGTCCGAGCGATAATTGAGTGTAGTCTTTTATCCACATATGATATGAATATGCAGTTGAGAGTCCGGTCCTCTGTATAAGTCCGTTTTTATCACTGAACAGATAAAAGCCGAAGCCAACCTTCCCGTCAGACTTTGGTTTGTAAACTGTCTTATTGAAGACATTTTGTCTGATCTCATATCCTTTTTTAAGGAATCTGGTCTGCCAGCTGATCGAGTAGGTACGCGGCGCACCCGAATATCCCACCCATTGCTCCCTGGCGGTAATGTTCAGGCTTGTAAAACCATCACTGCCTGCATGAGCAGGGTTGATGAGAAATTTATTATACAGATACTGGCTGTATAATGGGAGCTGCTGCGCCGACAAGGTGTTTGCCAGCAAAATGAACAATATAACATAAGACAGCCTTTTCATATCAATAGTATATTTTTACCTAACAATAGTAATTGTACCGACGAATATTCCTGATCCATTATGCAGATCAATAGCGTAGTGATATGAGTCGAGAGGAAGCTCTGCTCCGCCGTTGCTCCTTCCATCCCATGGTACAGGGTAGCCCCTTGGAGATGTCCATACGACCTGACCCCACCTGTTATAGACCGTTACTTCTGCCTGGGAGTAGAGACTCATATTGGTTATATCCCATGTGTCATTTATTAAATCTCCGTTGGGGGAGAAGGCATCAGGTATTATCAGACAGTTTTCATTCCTGGGTTTAACAACAATGGTCTTATCTGCAGAACACCCGTTAATGTCAGTGACAATAACTGTATATGATCCGGGAAGTATATTCGTAATATCCTTGTTGGTAGAATTGTCAGGCCAATTATAAGAATATGAATCTGCTCCGCCGGTTACTATCAGAGTTATTGCGCCGTCGGGTTTATCAGGACAGAATGGATTGCTGATGTCAAACGCAATATTAATAGGTGCTGGTTCTGTTAGAGTAATCGTCGAATCAACAACGCAGAAATTGGCATCAGTCACTATCAGTTTGTAAGAACCTGCTGCAAGATCTGTAAGCTCATTTGATGATGATCCGTTGGACCATAGATAGCTGGCCTGACCTACGTTATTTGTAACAGAAGCAGTTATTGATCCGGTTTTTGCTCCTGAACAGTTGATGTTATAACCACCTGTCAGACTTTGTGACAGATCAAATCCTATCAGCATCTTTTCAGGCTGGGAAAGGACTATTGACTGCCTCGAGGTACACTGGTAACTGTCAACAATTACGACATCATACTGTCCGGCAACCAGGTTGGCTATATTATCCGATGTGGATGTATAGTTGTTCGGTCCGGTCCATTTTATTGATGTTTTAGAAGGATCACCGTTAAGAACTACCTGGATTGTACCGTTGTTCAAACCATAGCAGCTGATATTAGCCCCATTAAAGTCTGATGGGATCAAAGTATATGTCTTGGCATCATATGGATATACCCAAATGGTAACTGTTTTCTCCACACCGCCACTGCATACGG
>CAIPJU010000729.1 GCA_903865465.1 uncultured Bacteroidota bacterium | reverse complement strand
GAGGGAACCTATCCGCTGCCAGAAGCCCAGATTGACAGGTTCATGATGAAGGTACTTATTGATTATCCCACACTGGAAGAGGAAAAGCTTATTATCCGCGAAAACCTCGCCAAGGAGTTCCCCGTTACTCATGCAGTAATTAAAATCGATGATATTATCAGGGCCCGGAACGTTGTCAGGGAAGTTTACATGGACGAAAAAATAGAGAATTACATTCTGAATATCGTCTTTGCAACTAGATATCCTGCCAAATATGGCCTCTCAAAATTTGCAGGACTGATTTCATATGGCGCCTCACCCAGGGCTTCAATAAACCTCTCTCTTGCAGCAAAAGCCTTTGCATTCATCAAAAGAAGGGGATATGTGATTCCTGAGGATGTAAGAGCTATTTGTCCCGACGTAATGCGCCACAGAATTGGTCTGACATACGAAGCTGAAGCTGAAAACATTAATCAGGATCAGATTATTTCTGAAATCCTCAATGTAGTCGAGGTTCCTTAGGTATTGAATATGAAGCTAATCTCTCTGTCAGCCGGATTATTGCTTGCAATATCCACTTTGTCTGGTCAAAATCTGATTGGTTACAGCTACCCTGAAATCAGAAAATACATGACGGACAAATACAGGGATATGTATTGTAACTCAGTGTCGAACAGTAGTTTCAAATATCTGAAATATACCGATAATGCTGAAACAAGCACCGTCCTCTTCTTCCTCGATAAAGATTCAGTCTGCAGAAGTGTTAAAATGATTATCGACAGAGGCTTACAGTCGGAAAAAGAGAAGGAGCTAAATTCACTCTATAAGAAAAAAGAAGCTGCAATTTGGATTGACAGCCACGGCGGAAGAAATTTTGTTATTGTAATGAAGAACGGAGACTATTCAAGTGAGATTACTTTCGAACCAGAAAAATAATTTGTTGTAAAAGTGGAAGTAACCGAATTATTAAGAAAAGTCAGGCGTATTGAAATAAAGACACGCGGATTAAGCAGGCATATTTTTGCCGGTGAATATCATAGTGCCTTCAAGGGAAGAGGTATATCCTTCAGTGAGGTGAGAGAATACCAGTATGGCGACGATATAAGATCGATTGACTGGAATGTTACTTCACGATTTAACCATCCCTTTGTGAAAGTATTTGAGGAGGAGCGTGAACTTACTGTTATGCTTCTCATCGATGTAAGCGGATCGGGCGACTTCGGAACCAGAACCAGCTTTAAAAGGGATCTCATGACCGAAATAGCAGCTGTAATTGCTTTTTCGGCTATTCTGAACAATGATAAAATAGGTGTAATCTTCTTTTCCGACAAGGTGGAGAAATATATTCCTCCTCTTAAGGGTCGCAAGCATATTCTCAGGGTCATCAGGGAATTAATCGATTTCACACCCGGAAGTAAAAAAACGAGTCTCGATACCCCTTTGCGCTTCCTGACTAATGTAATTAAAAAGAGATGCACTTCATTTATCCTCTCTGACTTCATTGTCCCCGATTTTGAAGAAGCACTCAGAATAGCCTCAAGCAAGCACGATATCGTTGCCCTCAGTGTTTATGACCCTGCTGAAACGGAAATACCCGATATCGGTCTTATCAAAGTTGCCGATGCCGAAACTGGCTCCGAACAATGGATCGATACATCATCAAGGGCAACAAGAAACCAATATGCAAAATGGTGGCTGACCCATGTTGACAGAAATAAAGGAATTTTTAAACGCTGTGCAGTTGATTCTACCGAATTCCGGACAGACCAGGATTATGTTAAGACTCTCATGAGTTTTTTTAAGAACAGGTGATGACTATGAAGAAACTCCTTATTTTATTCATTGTAATTCAGTCATTTGCTGCTATGTCTTACGGACAGGAAGTAGTCGTAAAGGCAGCGTTTGATTCAACAGGAATTGTCATCGGAGATCAGTTGAATTACAGAATTTCTGTGGAACAGCCAGCCGGAACCAGGCTGCAACTCCCGTTTCTGCACGATACTTTATGCAAAGGCATTGATATCCTTTCAGGCCCTTTTACTGATACTGCCGATTTGAAGAATGGCAGGATTAAGGTAAACCAGAAGTATGTTGTAACCTCTTTTGAAATAGGCACACATACAGTACCTCCGGCAGTCGCTGAGATAAATGGCGGGAACAATCAGAAGCGATTCTATTCTGATTACTCCACACTTAATGTAAAGCGTGTTAATATTACTCCTCCTGATACAACTGCTAAAATTTTCGATATTGTCAGACCTTATAAGGCACCAGTTACCTTAAGTGAAATCCTGCCATGGATTCTGCTGCTAGGTATTATTGCTGTAATAACCTGGTTTGCTGTGCGCTATTTTAAAAAGTACGGAGGATGGCGCAGGAAAACCAATGCAATTGAAACTTCCGCCGACCCTGCCCATGTTATTGCTTTCAGAGATCTCGAAAAGCTAAAAGATGAGCAACTGTGGCAGAAGGGAGAGATAAAGAAATATTATACTGTTCTGACTGATATACTTAGGCAATATCTTGTCAACCGGTACCAGGTGTTCTCTTTCGAAATGACAAGCTCAGAAACTCTTGCAGAATTAGTAAAAGCCGGATTCAAAAAAGACGACTCTTATAATCAGCTTAAAAATGTACTTACCGGTGCAGATCTGGTGAAATTTGCCAAATATATTCCTGCGGGTGACGAGAATGAGCTGAACTTTAAACTCTCCTGGGATTTTGTGGAAGCCACCAGGGAAGCAGAAGAGCTCCTTAATGAAGAGTTGCTCAGCAAAAAAGGAGGGGAGGAATTATGAACAGAATAACATATGCCGATCCTGCCTGGCTCTGGCTGCTTCTACTAATACCTGCGATAGTTGCCTTTTACATCATCAGGCAGCAAAAGACGACATCATCAATCAGAATGCCAGGACTGGAGCCATTTAAGTCAGCAGCTACTACCTTCAGGCACTACCTCAGGCATGTTCTTTTCGGATTCAGGACGCTGGCAATAACCTTATTAATAATAATACTGGCAAGGCCACAGGCATCCGACCGGTTTCAGGATGTTTCAACTGAAGGGATTGATATTATACTCGCTCTTGATATATCGGGAAGTATGCTTGCCCGCGATTTCAAACCCGACAGGCTGGATGCCTCCAAAAATGTCGCTACCGAATTTATTTCAGGAAGACCATATGACAGGATGGGGCTGGTTGTTTTCAGCGGAGAAAGTTTCACTCAATGTCCTATTACCACCGACCACGCCGTATTGATTAATCTCCTGCGCGAAGTACAAAGCGGGATGATCGAAGATGGCACAGCAATCGGAATGGGACTGGCCACAGCCGTCAACAGGATAAAGGATTCCCAGGCAAAGAGTAAGGTTATCATACTTCTTACTGACGGGGTGAATAACAGGGGTGAAATAGCTCCCGAAACGGCAGCAGGCATCGCAAAAACATTCGGTATCCGTGTATATACAATTGGCGTTGGTACCCAGGGTGTTGCCCCATATCCCGTACAGACCCCATTTGGGATACAGTACCAGGACATGCCCGTTGAGATTGACGAAGCTATACTTAAGGAAATTGCATCAGAAACAGGCGGTAAATATTTCAGAGCCACTGATAATAACAAGCTGGCTCAGGTCTACCATGAGATTGACAAGCTCGAGAAATCGAAAATTGATGTCAATCTCTTTATCAGAAAACAGGAAAAATACTTTATCCCTGCTATTCTGGCGTTTTGTCTGCTTGCCCTTGAGATACTTTTGCGGAACACATTTATGAAAAATCTAACTTAGAAGAAGGATAGCCATGCAGTTGTTCAGATTTGCAAATCCCGATTTTTTGTACCTGCTGCTTCTTGTTCCGGTACTTATTATTCTGTTTTTTATCAACCAGCTTAGAAAGAGCAGAACCCTGAAGCGTTTTGGGGACATGGGACTTGTTGAAAAGCTGGTGCCGGAGATGTCAAAAGGAAGGCCTGTATTGAAACATATTATGCAGGTAACAGCATTTATCTTTATTGTTATTATGCTTGCGAGACCGCAATACGGTTCAAAAATTGAGAACGTGAAAAAGCAGGGTGTCGAGGTCATTATTGCCCTCGACGTCAGTAATTCAATGCTCGCCCAGGATATCCAGCCCGACAGGCTTACCAGGGCCAAACAGGCAATTACAAGGCTGATTGATAACCTTGATAACGACAGGATAGGTCTGATTGTTTTTGCAGGAGATGCTTATACCCAGATCCCCGTGACAACAGATTACATATCTGCAAAAATGTTTCTTGCTACAATAAATCCAAATATGGTTCCAAAACAAGGGACTTCTATTGGAGCTGCTATTAATTTGGGCGTAAAGTCATTCAGTCCGGGTGAAGGAAAAAGCAGGGCTATTATTATAATTACCGACGGAGAAAACCATGAGGATGATCCTGTTACAGCAGCCACCGAAGCATCAAAATCAGGACTAGTTATTCATACTATCGGAATAGGTTCCACCGATGGTGTGCCAATTCCTGTTGCATCAGGCAGCTCCACCGAGTACTTAAAGGATGTCGAAGGAAATACTGTTATAACTAAACTTGATGAGGATATTCTTAAAAAAGTTGCTGTGGCGGGTTCCGGAAACTATGTCAGGG
>CAIPJU010000728.1 GCA_903865465.1 uncultured Bacteroidota bacterium | reverse complement strand
CGAACTTAGAACTTCAAACTTCAAACTTCAAACCTGGAACCTGAAACTTGTTACCCGGAACCTGGAACCATAAATAAGATATATCCCCAGATGATCAGATATTTTTTCTTAATAATTTTGACTGCCTTGAATGCTGTTCCTGTCATGTCGCAGAACTGCCCCTCTCCTCTCAGGAAAAGCAACTTCTCAAAAATGACTTCTTATGATGAGTTATCGGACTATGTTCAAAAACTGGATGCCGCGTCCGATCTACTTACCGTAGGAATAGCAGGCAAATCACCAAAAGGCAGAAATCTCTATACCCTGTTGTTCTCATCATCAACATTTGGGAAAGATGAATCGAAGATAAGGGTCCTTATAATAGCCCAGCAGCATGGCGATGAACAATCGGGCAAGGAGGGGGCACTGATGCTTGCCGAAGAACTTACCAACCCGTTAAACCGACATCTATTCGATAATATCGACCTGATGATAATTCCGCAGATGAACCCCGATGGTTCGGAAAAGAATGAGAGGCTGAACGGGAATGGGAAGGACCTCAACCGCAACCATGTAATCCTCACAGAACCGGAGATTATCGCGGTGCATAATATCTTTAATAAGTACCTTTTCGAAGTAACGCTTGATGTGCATGAGTATTATCCCTTTGGAGAAACATGGAAAAAGCTGGGTTACAGAAAAAATATTGACGAGACAGTAGGGCCGGTAAGCAATATCAACATAGCAGAAAGCATCAGAACCCTCTCCTATGGCAGCTATATGCCTTATATAATGGATTATTTTCGTCAGAACGGCTATAAAGGACTGGTATACAGTCCGGGAGGTCCTCCCGGGATAAGCTACCTAAGGCATAGTACCTTCGACATTAACGACGGCCGTCAGAGCTTTGGCATTCAGAACAGTTTTTCATTTATCCAGGAGGGAATGAACGGAAAAGACAGCTTCTCCGACAACATTGAACGTCGTGCAAAAGGACAGATGACGGGAATGATGGGTCTGCTGAATTATGTTCATGCAAATGGCAGTCAGATAAAAGACATTATCACCCGGGAACGGCATAATCTAATCAGTGAGAAACCCGGGAAAAAGATCTCTATTCAGTCGGAACATGTAAGAACAGGCGAAAAACTTGAATTACCTGTCTTCTCCTATTCATCAAATTCCGACTCGACTGTTGAAGTGAGCGATTACAGGCCTGAAGTGAAATCTATTTATGATGTTATAAAACCTGCCGGCTACCTCATCCCCAGAAACAATATCCAACTTATGGAATGGGTTACGCGAAACCAGCTGATAAGAACAGATTACAGTAAAAAGAGAGGCGAAACGATTGAACAGTATGAAATAAATTCCGTCGATTCGATCGATTTCGAAGGCGACATAATTATAAATCCCTCAGTATCAGTAAAGGAGATAAGTAAATCAGTCAGACCAGCCGATTACTTATATTTGCCAGCATCGCAGCTCAGGGGGAATATGATTGTACTGGCGCTTGAGCCAAAATCGATGCTTGGACTCGCTACTTACAAGGAATTTGCATTTCTGATCAGGGCCGGAGAGAAATATCCGGTCTTAAGAGTTCTTTAAACATTAAGAGCTTTTAAACAAGATTGCTTTTTTTTCCTTTTTTGTTTCTCTATTATTTTAAAAAAATTACTTTTGCGGTGG
>CAIPJU010000727.1 GCA_903865465.1 uncultured Bacteroidota bacterium | reverse complement strand
CATCAGAGAGAAAAATGTCGCCAATAAGCCAATCTTTATTGAACCAGGTGATTGTATCAGGAGTCAGCGCAAAAAGCTCACCTGAAAGTTCACGTTCATAATTGGATTTATCTGTACTGCTGAAGCAGTCAGTCTGACCAAAAAGAGATTGGCTGGAAATTATTAGAAAAACTATATTGATAATTATTAATCTGATTTTCATAAATTCATTAAAATTTTGCTTGTACGCTGATAATTGCTGAGCCGGTCACCCGTTCCCCTTTTGATGTAATACCCTGGATGTTTATTCGAAATTGGCCCGTAAGATCCGATGCGTAACATTCCAATTGTTGTCGTTCATTCTTTTTCAGGATTATTTCAGGTTCCCATAGTAACACCTGTCTCAGATCAGGGATATGACTACTGTTATCAATGGGTTTAAAAGGTTTCGGTTTTGTATATGATTGGCTTGATAATGCATGGTACTTTATACTTGGAGTTTTAAATTGAATATTATCTATCAGCATATCTTTAGTGAAAACTGTCAGTATGCCTGAAAAGGACATCCTTCCATAGAACCTTGTCGAAGGTAATATCTCCAAGCGTTTAATCTTTTTGGTACCCAGATTAATTATTTGATTTATATCATCAATCGGAACTCCATCCAAAAAGATAGCTGGTTCTAGGTTAATATGTCCATTTTCCTGAAAATTAATATATCCTGAAACAAACTTGTCTCCAACCTTCCTGACTTTTAATACTGGTGAAGTTTCTCTAATAATTTCAACTAAATCAGGGAGCTCAATAAAATCGGATGGGTAAACTGTTGAATAGTGACTAAAATAAATTCTCGGAATTATCTTCCCGGAATGGAATTCCATTTTTTTTATTACCTCCACTTGTTCATTGTAGAACTTTCGGATCTGAGCTATCTTTCCGTTTCGGAGGAGATAGGATTTTATTTCGGGCACATTAAATCTATCCGAAGGATTAAACGATTGAATTAAACCAAATTTATTGTCAGTCTCAATATTTGCCTTTATGTTCTCTTTAATTCTTACAAATAAATCTTTACCTTCATAATAGGGATTAAGATGTATATTGAATAATCCCAATGAATCAGTAGTGGTGAATTGCATGTTAGCAATACTATCTGCGGTAGAAACAAGTAGTGTATAGTTTTTTAAAGCATTTGTTGAATTTATTTTTATTGAATCCTGCCCCTTGCCTGATTCTGTTACAGGTAAAACTTTTCCCTGTATAACTGACCCACTGATTTCGGGTATAAAACTGCAATGATTTTGATTTGATTTACTTTCATAAGATCTTTTGTTGTCGTTGCCAAAATATTCTGAAATGGATGGTTCAGAAGAAATCCCTGATACTATTTCACTAATTGAAGCAGAAAGACGGGTAATTGAATCAACAGGGAGATTGTCACTTTCTATTGAAAACGATATTTTTTCTCTTTGATTGAATACTTTTTTATCCAAATGGATCAATAGTTTTTTATTCATATTCGCGATACCAGCTTTCCGGCCCAAAGAACTATCAGAAAATGCAACTCTGACTGAGCCGTTAAACAGATCCATTTTCTCGTCAAAGCGGTTACCAATTACAATTTCTTTATTAAAATACGCCTGTTCACTTTCATTTCTCATATAATTAGTATAACAAACGATTTGATAAATCGCTGATGAAAGGGT
>CAIPJU010000726.1 GCA_903865465.1 uncultured Bacteroidota bacterium | reverse complement strand
CATGGAATGCAAGCATGGCATTGTATCGGTGAACCATGATCTGAGTGGTGAAATAAAAGTTAACCGAATCTCAATTGATTTCAACGAAGGTAAGGGATATATCGAAAAGGATTGGGGATATTCGTTCCCTGAAGCATGGTTATGGATTCAGGCTAATAATTTTGCTGATCACAAATCGTCATTCATGTTCTCGCTCGCCAAAATTCCATGGAGAGGTAAGTTCTTCATTGGTTTCATCTGTTTCCTATATTACAATAAGCGGTTCTACAATTTTGCCACCTATAACAATTCTGCGATATCGGGGATTATACATTCCGATGAGACTATTGAGTTCACCTTAAAAAATCACAAATCAGTCTTAAGTGTCTCTGCATCAAAAAAGACATTTGGCATTCTCAGAGCTCCAGTAAAGGGTACTATGTCGAGGAGAATCAAGGAAAGTGTTGATTCGGTAGTTGAACTGAACCTTTACGACAATAACAAAAATCTTATCTACCATGATTTCAGCAACAGGGCAGGGCTTGAAGTAATTGATAAGATATTCGAATACCTGGAAAACGATTAATTACAAAATCCGGGAATTGCGATTTTTAAAACCTCTCTATCCCAAGAATCATTCAAAATGAATGCTTTTAGTGGCAAAGGCAGCGCTAAGCTGAGGCATGGCCTCGCTTTTTGTATGTTCGGAACTTTTAATAATACTCCAGAAACGAACATTTAGACCGCAGCTCGAGGGAGTTACCTTCGTATATAATATTACGGGTTTTTTTACGGGAATCACATCAGGGATGTTTTTTATCGTATCGTTAATGACCTCATTTATAATATTGGCATCTAGCTCTTTGCCCGAGAGGGTAAAGGAGATGGTAACTCTCTTCTGATCCTGGGTAAAAGTCCAGTTAACGATATTCTGCGACAGGATATTCCCGTTTGGAATAATTACATCGGCACCGTCAGCTGTGGTAAGTGTGCTGGCTCTCAAGCCCAATTCCTTAACTCGTCCCGACTGTCCGCTTACTTCTATCTCATCGCCGATTCTAAGGGTACCGTCGAAGATCAGAATAATGCCTGAAACGAAGTTATTAACAACATTCTGAAGGCCCATACCAATGCCAACGCCTAAGGCTCCAAGGATAATAGTCAGTTTATCAAGAGGTAAGCCCGATGCCGCTATGGCAATAAGATAGCCACCTATCAGAACGAGCAGCCTTGTTATAAGCAACCTGGAATGCTGCTGTTTGGCTACTGATGATGTATCCTCATTATCAATCCCGGTCTCACCAAAAAGAAAACTTATTAAACGTTGCAGAATATGTGCAAACCAGATAATGACGAAAAACCAGATCACGCTGATCAGTTTAAATGAGATGCTGCCAATTGTTCTTGTTGAAGTTAAAAATTCTGTAACTCCATTTGTCACACTGTGGTATATATTCAGATTAGAGGTAAGCATTATAAGCCATAAGAAAAGTGTGATGATGCCAACAGGAATTTTTAATTTTTCCTCTATCACTGAACTGTCGAATGATGATGCAATTCCCTTTTTTATCCTTCGGCTCTGCAATTGCAGAAGTATAATTTCGATAATGATCTTGGCAAAAACGGCTAAAACAACTGCCTGTATTATGGCGAAAATTGCTGAGACTCCAAATATCCCTGAAAGGGAGAATCTTCCCAAAAGGTTGCAGACTATCGCGGCCAGCGATAAAATTATAGCCGTAATAGCTGCTGCTTTTATCCATTTATAAAAAACTCTGCTCTTTTCGAGATTCCACATGAACAGAAATGAAATTATTATGATTCCTGTCTGCAGGACCAACATCCACAATCGTGATGAGAACTTTGGCTCAATGAACAGGAAGGCAAGAATATTGGCAGTAAATAGAAGAATTAAGGCTATCCAGTAGAGCAGGAAAGTATTTCTTTCATCGCGTGAAAAAATAATCGTCGTAATCACAATTAATATAAAGTACTCAATAGCAATATAGGAGGTTGGGGCATAAGCATCAAAAAGAGGCATCAGGCTTATCACCAAAACAAGAACTGACAATGCAGGTGAGCTCTTCATATATTTCAGATTCAGAAAACCAGAGGCTCCGGCAGGCTTCCTTATTGATTTCAGCATCTTCCTGTTGATAAATAACCAGAAAAAGAGCAGGACTCCCAAGATGACCACAAATTCCCTTTCACCTGATGTTCTGCTCAGATAATAGTCAATAGCATTTTTTTCGTTGTCAAGTTTGGTTCTTCCTGCAATAGATTTTTCTGAGGATTTAGCCGCTTTCTCAGCTTTGTCCCATAGATAATTCAACTCATTCCCAAATAGTTGCTTATCAGCCTTGTCGAGCCTCACTTCCATCATGTTCAGCATATTTGACAGATTGACGGCATTATCGGCAATCTCCATCTTAAGTACATTGATAGTATCTATATTCGCCTTAACTGTGCTGTCGGTCCTGTTGTACTTCTTTTCCAAACGCAACAGCTTAGTATTAAATGTTTTTTTAAGACTATCATCGGCAAACATCACCCTGAAAACTGAGTCGGACAAAGCCGATTTCAGGCTAAGTTTTGCATCATACACTCTCTGGTAGATCCTGGCAGCACGGGCTTCATAACCGTCGTTTTCATCATTCAGATTCGATATAAAACTCTGATAGAGATAAAGGTTTTTAATATTGAAGACTGAACTCCTTCCTCTTGTATTTTTACGGATTGTGTTTATCTCCTTAGTAATTCCGTCAACCCGGCGGCCCATACTTACGACCTCAAATTTTAAAACCGAACTATCCCTGATGGAATTCAGATCATCATTCACTCTGTCGATACTCATCATATAATCAGTTGGCGTGAGAGTATCCTCTGCAATATTTAGTTTAACAGATACAACCTTTTTTTCTGATCGTTCTATTGAATCAACTTTAACCTTAGTACTATCCCCTTCAGGCCTTACCTGTGATTGCTGATAAACTGGAGCAGCAGTTTGTTTCAATTTCGACTGGGCCATCAGCGAAAAACCGATAAAAAGGAACGCAGGAATAATTAACACTCTTTTCATTTATATATCGTATTTATTGTAAGGCTCGGTTAAATGTAAAAGGATAACAGAGACATTTCTAATTATCGAAAATAGCAATTTCCCGTGAAAGGTTTATTAGTCGCCAATTAAAGAATCAGTGATTGGATCAAATTAAGTTTCCAAATATTACAGTTTTTAATAGAATGAACAGGTTAAAAGTGCAAAATTTATTAATTTTAACAAGGGGAAAATTTAAAATTCGTATTCACTGCCTGATACTATATTTTTATGAAACAGAGTTTATTCCTGATTATTGCCGTCGTGGTATTCTCTTTTTGCAGTTGCGTTAAAAAGGAGAACCAGATAAGCGGCTTAAAAATGCTTGCAGGAGGTAAAACTTTTGCAGTGCCAACCGGTACTGCGGCTGATCAGTTCGTACTTAAAAAATTTCCCGATGCACATATAATATATTTTAATAGCTCACTCGACTGTGCCCTCGCCGTTAAAGGAGGGAAAGCGGATGCTGCATGCTATGACAAACCTATTCTTAAAAACATAGCTGCTAAAAATGAAGGTCTGACAGTATTAACCGAATTGCTGGCAGACGACAAATATGGTTTTGCAGTACAGATCGATAAAAACAAACTAAAATTATCAATCGACTCTGTCCTGTCAGTCATCAAAGAAGATGGAACTTACGATGATATGATGAAACGATGGTTCCCCGAGAAAGGAAAGCCTGCACCCATGCCGGATTTAAAGTTAAACGGCAATAAGGGTGTTCTTAGGTTTGGGACCGCCGCTGTCACAGAACCGATGTCGTTTCATGATTCAAATCACAAAATTGCCGGATTTGATATTGAATTTGCCGAGAGAATTGCCATGGCTTTGGGTAAAAAGCTTGACCTTGTGGATATGGATTTCGGCGCAATGGTTCCTGCCCTCATCTCCGGCAAAGTTGACATGATAGGTGCCGGACTTTCAATTACAGAAGAACGGTCAAAAAAAGTTCTCTTTTCCGAAAGCTATTATCCAAATGGAATCGCAGCCCTGGTAAAAAGTTATCCTGAAAGCTCAAAGGCAAAAGCCGGAGCAAAGTTAAGATCGGGAAATGATATTTCCAATAAACGCATAGGCGTCATGCTGGGTACTGTTCATGATGCCTACGCCAGAAAAAACTATCCCAATTCTGAAATATTGGAATATCATACTGTCCCTGATATGATAACGGCTTTAAACTCAGGAAAAGTCGATGCTGCCTTCATTGGCAACATCACCCTGAAGGAGATTATGAAGAAAAACCGCAGAATAGGGATTCTTGAAAGTAATATCTACTCAAATCCGCTTGGGATTGGTTTCAGGAAGGAAAATCCTGAATTACGGGAGCAGTTCAATACCTTCCTGAAAGAAATAAAATCCAACGGGACCTACGACGACATGATTGATCGCTGGATGAAAAAGGATAATTATAAGATGCCGGAGATACCAACTCCCGGCAAAAACGGAACGCTTACCGTTGGTATTGTCAGCAGTATTGGCTTTCCCCAATCGGGAATTGATGACGGTAAAAATGCCGGTTTTGATATTGAACTGACTAAAAGATTTGCTGCATATTCAGGTAAGGATTATGTGCCTGTAGATCTCGTTTTTTCAACCATCCTTGCCTCTTTAAAAACAAGCAAGATTGACATGTCAGCATGTAGCATGATGATTACCGAAGAGCGACAGAAACAGATAGATTTTTCTGATCCCTACTATTCAATTTCGGCCTGCATCATTGCCATGAAGAACAATATGGAAATAGATCAATCGGTGAAACTTGCCAAAACTGATGATATCAGCGATAAACGTGTAGGTGTTTTTACAGGAACTGTTCACGACCAGTTAGTAAGCAGGAAATATCCCAAAGCTGTGATCTCGCGGTATGAGAGCAGTACTGATATGGTTGCAGCCCTTTCAGGCGATAAAATAGATGTTGCCCTGCTCGACAATACCACCGCCCGACTTATTATAAAGAGGAATCCCGATCTTGGTTTGCTATCTGACGATCTACTGAGCATGCCTCTGGGTGTCGGTTTTAATAAAAATAATCCCTCACTGAGGAATGAATTTAATAATTTCCTGAAAGAGATAAAAAAAGACGGAAGTTATGAGAGAATGTACAAGAGGTGGTGTATCGACGATGCTGAAGAGGCCGTTATGCCTGAGTACAAAACAGTCCCAAAGGGAAAAAAGCTCATAATTGGCACGAATATAAATGATCTTCCCTATGTCTCTATAATAAATGGCAGCTTTGCAGGATTTGACATTGAAATGATTGAGACTTTTGCCAGCAGGTACAATTATAATGCAGAATTTGTCTCAATGCAGTTTTCATCGCTCATCACAGCACTCGCTTCCGGAAAGGTTGATATGATCAGCGATGGTATAGCCATCACCGAAGAGAGGGCAAAACAGATAAATTTCGCCGACAGTTATGCTGATTTTAAAACTGCCGTCATAGCATCGAGGAAAAACCTGTCCCCAATTAACCAAAATGAAACAGAAGCCTCAGATAAGTCTATTGCGAAGGCAGTTACAGAAAGCTTTTATAACAACATCATCACCGAAAAAAGGTATCTCCTGATAATTGATGGATTAAGACTTACGATACTTATCTCTATTTTTGCTGCCTTTTTTGGAACAATCGTTGGCGGACTAATTTGTTTTATGAGGATGTCGGGGCAAAAATTTCTTTCTTCCATAGCCCGGATTTATATTACCCTGCTCAGGGGCACCCCTGTACTTGTTTTGCTGATGATCATATATTATGTGGTTTTTGGTTCAGTGAATGTCAACCCTGCCTTTGTCGCGGTTTTTGCTTTCGGCCTTAATTTCGGTGCATATGTTTCAGAAATGTTCCGGACATCAATTGAGAGTATCGACAGGGGGCAGAAAGAGGCTGGAATTGCCGGAGGCTTTACAAAAATCCAGACTTTTATTCATATCATAATGCCACAGGCAGTGCGGCAGGCTTTACCGGTTTATAAAGGGGAGTTTATTTCGCTTGTTAAGATGACCTCGATAGTTGGTTATATAGCCGTGCAGGATCTGACCAAAGCAAGTGATATTATCCGCAGCAGAACTTTCGATGCCTTTTTCCCGCTTATCATGGCAGCTGTTCTATATCTGTTAATAGCATGGCTTCTGACCTGGGCACTCGATTTAGTTGAAATATCCGTTGATCCTAAAAAAAGGCGTTTAACTAATCTCAGGGAGACATCCAAATGATAACCGTAAAAAATCTGTCAAAGCATTTTGGCGACCTTATTGTACTGAAAGATATAAATGCTGAAATAAGGAAGGGTGAAGTTATATCAGTGATTGGTCCGTCGGGAACAGGTAAGAGTACCTTCCTGCGTTGTCTGAATCTTCTTGAGACGCCTACCGGCGGTAATATAGTTATCGATGGAGTATCTATTCTCGATAAAAACAGCAATGTTCCAAAGCTGCGTCAGAAAATGGGAATGGTTTTTCAATCCTTTAACCTTTATGCCCATCTTTCAGTGATTGAAAATCTTACAATAGGCCCCATAAAACTGCTTGGGCTTAATAAAGATGAAGCCAATAAAAGGGCCATGGATTTGCTTAAACTCGTGGGGCTGGCTGAAAAGGCAAACAACTTTCCCGATGAGCTCTCCGGTGGACAGAAACAAAGGGTTGCCATCGCCCGTTGCATGGCAATGGAACCTGAGATCCTCCTCTTCGATGAACCAACATCAGCCCTCGACCCGACGATGGTCAGTGAGGTACTTGCTGTAATACGGAAATTGGCCAGGGAAGGGATGACAATGATAATTGTTACCCATGAAATGGAATTCGCAAGAAATATTTCAAGCAGGGTCTTCTACATGGATGAAGGTATAATATATGAAGAAGGAGCTCCTGAAGTTATTTTCGAATACCCTGTAAATGAGAAAACAAAAGCCTTCATTAACCGGATACGCAGCCTTCGTATTCATATCTCAAGCAAAGACTATGATCTTTATTCCATGAATGCAGAGATTGAAGCCTTCTGTGAAAAACATATGCTCACGGGCAATGTTCTGGAATATATTCTCCAGGTTTCAGAAGAGGTTCTGATTCTTCAGAAAGAGTTTGATGATATCGACATCAGCCTGTCGTACAGTGAAAAAGAAGGTGGCGTGGAATTGCTCTTCGAAAACACAGGATTATTTTTCAATCCTCTTGAAGATGGAGTTCTTGATGATCCCATCGGTTTGAATATAATAAGGAACAGGTGCAGGATTGTTGATTACAAATATGAAAATGGCAGGAATGTGCTTTTCTTGGCCATCAGGATTTAATTTGATGTTGATTTACATGCTG
>CAIPJU010000725.1 GCA_903865465.1 uncultured Bacteroidota bacterium | reverse complement strand
TTTCTCAGTCCTGAAGGCAAATCCTATAACTGCACACAGAATAACTAATGCCAGAATCTTGGTTTTCATCTTTTATTTGATTTTTAGATTAGGTACAAATATTGTCAACAAATAAGTTAAACGTGAATTACTATTTGAAGCGGTCAAAGTTAAAGAATGAGGAGTTACCTGCAATATTGCAGAGAAAGTAAATATTGTTATAAAAAGTTAAATTTTGACAATGCAGATTGTGAATATTAAATTATTCTAATTCAGGCTCCGCAGATTATCGATTGCTTCCGGAACGTATTTATGAACTGCTGCCACTATTCCACAGGTATCCATTTCAGGACAGTCGCCGCATGTTGCAAACCCTTTGCTTTTTGAACAGTTACGAATCTCGCATACTTCGCAATGGCTGAATTTAACTCCCTCTTCCCTGCAGCCGGTACAATTTATCATTTCATACGACAGATCGGGAGCCCCGTAGGCAACACGCCATTTTTCAGCAGTTGCTTTCCTGAGATCATCATCATTATTAATAGTTGCCGTTCTGGCATCGCATGTGGCGCAATTCAATCCGCAGCAAGAAATGAGCTTTTCCATTGTAATAAGTTTTTATAAAGATCAATAATACGATTTTCGCAGTAGTGACTATAGAAATATTATGGAAGCAATTGTGATTATGATAATTGATCCTAATGAAATATAAGCCCATGGAGATGCAAAATTAAGAGTCCACCCCATCGAAGAAACCAGTTTTGGAACCATTAAGCGCGGGTCGCGTGGGTTGTAGTAAAATACTCCTTTCCAGTTGTTGGGATTCTTGCTCATTTCATCGAGAAATACTTTATCCAGCTTTCTTTTCATAACCGTGGCACCTGAATTTTTATTATCAGGCGATCAAAGATAAATCAATTATATCAAAACGAATAGGGTGGTGTACTTATTAAAATTTTCAGACAGCCAGGGTCTGTGTGCATTTTAGAATTTCGTCATAGAACAAAACAGGAGGTTTTCCTGAGGGATTCTTACTCAGGGCCACCATTGCGGCGGCCAGCTTAACTGCAGGCATACTTCTGTAAATAGTGAATGAGCCTCTCAGCAAAGGATCTATTAATTTCACTACAACTGAACCAATTTTCTCGGCAAGCCGGTAATCTTTCCTCTCTCCAATGAGCATCCCCGGTCTGAAGTGATGGATCCTTCCCGGGAAATATTGTGCCGTCCCGTTTTCCATTTCAGCCTTGGTACGAAGATAAAAGTTGCCTTTCAAAGAGGCGCCAGTGCTGGAGACATTCAGCATTAACCCTACCCCGTTTTCTGATGCCAGCCTGGCAAAAGCAATGGGCAAGTCCCTGTCAATTCTTTGTTGTTCCGTCTGGCTTCCGGCCTGTTTAATGGTGGTTCCCAGGGCATTGAAAAGAACATCTCCTTTAATTTCTGATCTGAGAGAATCAATATCTTTCAATGGACTTATATACTCCTTCAGTTTTGGATTAACAATCCCTGTGGACTTTCTTACAAAAATCCTCACCTCAGAAAACTGGTTATCATTCAGGATCTCCATTAAAATAAGGTTCCCGACAAGTCCGGTAGCCCCGACTAATACTGCTTTCATTTCAATAGGGTTTTGACAATAAAGGTAAGCTTTTCCGATAACTTCACTCCCAACAGAATAGTTAATAGCCGCCTGTCTCAATATCCGTGTGGAATCAATGACAGGCAGCGGGAAAGTTATTCTGCATTTTGGGGTGCAGCTGTCTCTTCCATTCTTCCATGGCAACGCGAATGGTACTTTTCATTGTATCTCCGGTGCCATTCCCTCCTGGGTCCGCCATGTCCGTGATTACCCGGGGCAACACCTGTCAGCAATATCTTTGACAGGATAAAGAGACCGGCTGTCTGCCAGAAAGTGAGTAGCGGCCCATGGAACAATGCAGGTATGAGTGAGTTCCATAAACTCATTGTTACATATACCAGAAGAAATACGAATCCTACTCCAAGGATCCCGAAACCTATAAACATAAGAACTCTCCAGATTTTCATAATTATTTGTTTTTAAATAGTTTATACAATTCATCCATCTGTTTTCGCAATTCCAGTACTGCATATCTTTTCCTCGAGATCAGAGTATTCACACCGGTTCCTGTTTTCAGGGAGAGCTCCCGGAAGCTCATATCCTCAAATTCAGTAGCGATGAAAACGTCCCTCTGCTCAGCAGGCAACCGGTTGAGCGTATCATTGATCTTTTCCCAGATCAGCTCCTTTAGTTCCTCATCTTCGGGAGTTGATCCTATTGCGGGAAGAATTTCCTCTAGTGAAAGCGGACCTTCTTCTCCGTCGGAAGCCCTTTCTTTATATGAAATTTTTACCGGCTTCGTTCTGCGGAAATAATCTATAATACGGTTTTCTGTTACCCTGTAAAGCCAGGAGGTGAGGTCTCTTATCCTGTCAAGATCTCTGAATCCCAGTGTCAGCTGATAGAAGACATCCTGCAGAATGTCTTCCGCCTCCACATCGCCGGGAATTCTTTTGCGTATATAACCGAGAAGCTTCTTCCTCTCGGCAACATACGCTTTTTCTATTTTTTCCGACTCCCTGGGGCTCATTTATCAGTACCTTTTAATATCCATGACGAAAGAGGGTGAAAAATATTTTAAGAAAATCGGGATATCCTGAAGAAATTTTAAAAATGATTCGAATCTCTGTCACTGATGATTAAAAATAGGAATCATTAAGTACTTTATTTAACTTTTCCCTTAATTTGTGCTCTTCAATTTATTAACCCGTTTATGCAATACAAAAAGAGACTCATATTCTGGGCTTCCTGTGCGGGAATTCTCATGTTCGGGATCTCGGTGCTGACCCTGGGTTCAATCGCCCCCGATCTGCGTTTGAAACTCGGTCTTGATGAAAGGTCAGCAGGAACATTGTTTTCAGTGCTGCCGGCCGGGATGCTTACAGGTTCCCTTATTTTTGGTCCTGTTGCCGACAGGTTTGGCTACAGGATTCTGCTGGCATCTGCCTGCTTTACTCTTTTTGCAGGCTTCGAAGGTATTGCAATTGTATCATCAAAAACGCTAATAAACCTGTTTGTCTTTATTGCCGGAACTGCCGGAGGAGCCATTAACGGCTCAACAAGTGCCCTCGTTGCCGATATCAGCGATGACAAGAAGGGAGCTGATTTAAGCCTTCTGGGATCATTTTTCTGCATAGGTGCCTTTGGGATGCCGCTTCTGCTTGGTTTGCTGAAGCCCTGGTTCAGTTTCGAAGCATTACTTACAGTAGTTGGTATTTTAACAATGCTGACAGGAATATTGTTCCTCTCTATCAAATTTCCGCCACCGAAACAACCATTCGGATTCCCTTTAAAACAAAGCATGAAACTCATAAGGGATGGCGTTCTGATCCTCATTGCCTTCTTCCTCTTTTTCCAGGGAAGTACCGAAGCCCTCATAAATAACTGGACAACTACATATCTTATTGACAGATTCCCGATAGTTCAGAGTAAAGCACTTTATGCACTTTCTGCCTTTGTTGCCGGCATGACTATAATGAGATTGCTTGGCGGAAGAATCCTGAGAACGATGGCTGAGAAGAATCTTATGTATATCTCCTTCGCATTGTCGCTGACAGGCCTGTTACTTATAAAGGCCGGGGGCGGATTCACTCTGGCTGCAACCGGATTATTTCTTACCGGAACTGGACTGGCTGTGGGTTTCCCGGTAATGCTGGGACTGGCTGGTAACAGGTATCCTCACTTGTCCGGAACAGCCTTCAGCCTGGTATTATCGGTGTCACTGATTGGTAACATGCTGATTAACTATGGTATGGGTTTCATCGCCTCAGCATTCGGAATCAGATTCCTTTCAAGCGCCATCCTTGTGGAACTGGCGATAATGATTTTAATAGGAATAACAATCTTCAGTAAAACGAAGATATCAGGTATTACCAGCTCCCTTAAATGAAATCGTGGAAATATGTAATATTATTGCTGATGATTGCATCGATGCTGGCTTCATCATCAGCAGCTTTAAGCCAGTCTGCGATGAAAGTCCGCGATGAAAGCCCAGTTTATCTCCAGACTGATGTGTCAGATATTCTTCACAGCATATTGAATAAGAAATTGAACAGGGAAGAGCGTGATTCTGCCAGGCTGAAAAAAAACGGCCCGTCTATATCAGCAATTCCGGCATTCGGCTACGGAATTGCAACAGGTCTTACCGGGCTCATCGCAACAAGCACTACTTTTTTTACAGATAAGGAACGAAAAAGGAGGTCAAGTGTATTGCTAAATGGCTATTACTCGGTAAATAAACAATATTGGTTTACTGCCATCAGCAATATATTTCTTGACAAACAGAAACTTCGAATTTTCAGCGATACACGTTACTATGAATTTCCGACTCAGACCTATGGCTTAGGAGCTTATACTCCTCTCTCAAATCCCCTTCAGATAGATTATTCCTATCTTCGGTTCTACCAGATCCTCCTTCGACAGGTTAGAGATAATTTTTATCTTGGAATTGGCTACTGCCTCGACAAACATTGGAATATAGAAGTGGATTCAATCCCCGGGAAAGCGCTCGAACAATTTGTTAAGTATCAGAAAGGAAACCATTCCACTTCATCAGGGATCTCATTATCTGTTATGTACGACAGCAGAAAGAGTACTGTTAATCCCAGGAACGGTTATTATGCAAATATTCAGTTCAGGCCTAAAATGACCATTCTGGGCAGCGACAGGAACTGGCAGTCGCTGATTATAGAAGTCAGGCACTATATTAAACTTTCACATTCATCGCGTAATGTTCTGGCCTTATGGAGTTATAATAACATTAGCCTCTCCGGAACGCCACCCTATCTGGATATGCCGAGTATAGGCTGGGATAACTATTCAAATACCGGACGCGGATACGCACCGGGAAGATACACCGGAAGAAACATATTATACCTTGAATCAGAACTCAGATATTCAATAACCCGAAACGGTCTTCTGGGAGGAGTTATTTTTGCAAATGGCCAATCCGTGAACGAAAAGATCTCTGATGCCTGCCGGAAAATAATACCGGGAGGAGGGATGGGTCTCAGGGTTAAGCTAAACAAACTCTCCGATACCAATGTAGGTGTCGACTACGGTTTGGGTATCCGGGGCTCTCACGGGCTCTTCTTTAATATCGGAGAGGTGTTTTGATAATCTTCAATCATGATTTGAATGTTTTTTGGTTAACGCCTTATTGAACCTGCTAAATTAATTCACTCCGGATTCCTTATTTTATACCTGTAGATTCCCTTAAATACAATCGGAAATATAAAAAGTGTCAGGGTGGTGGCAGTAACAAGTCCTCCTATTACAACTATTGCCAGTGGTTTTGAAGATTCTGAACCAATACCTGTTGAAAGTGCTGCGGGAAAAAGCCCAATGGCAGCAAGAGTTGCTGTCATAGCCACAGGTCTG
Organism: uncultured Bacteroidota bacterium; assembly: GCA_903865465.1. Classification (GTDB taxonomy): domain Bacteria; phylum Bacteroidota; class Bacteroidia; order Bacteroidales; family VadinHA17; genus LD21. The sequence goes on along the minus strand of CAIPJU010000725.1, from coordinate 213 downwards.
ATTCGTGCAATAACACCAGATCTTATTGCTGTGTCAATTGTCATTCTTTCGTGAAGGTTCTTTTTAAACTTTGACAATAGAATGACATTATTCTGAATGCTTATCCCAAACAGGGCAATGAATCCTATTCCAGCTGATATACAGAAATTTGTTTCGGTAATATGTAGCGCCAGGATACCACCTACTATTGCAAATGGGACACCGACAAGGATA